>JAOAPT010000619.1 GCA_025463045.1 Candidatus Solibacter sp. | reverse complement strand
GCGACGCGGACCGCGCCGGTGATTCGCGGGAAGTGGATTCTCAGCAACATTCTCGGAGTGCCGCCACCACCACCGCCTCCGGATGTACCGGCTCTAAAGGAGCGCGATGCAGTGAGTAACGCCAGTTCCATGCGCGAGCGCATGGCGGAGCATCGTGCGAATCCGGCTTGCGCCGGGTGCCACAAGCTCATGGACCCGGTTGGTTTCTCGCTGGAAAACTACGACGCGGTGGGGCGATGGCGGAGCGCGGATGACGGCAGGCGGATCGATGCGTCAGGCGGGCTGCCGGACGGGAGCACGTTCGACGGGGTAGCCGGGTTGGAGAAAGCGCTGCTTGCACGGCCCGAGATTTTCGCAGGTACGTTCACCGAGAAACTGCTCACGTACGGGTTGGGCCGGGGCGTAGAGACGTACGATGCGCCCGCGGTTCGGGCAGTGGTGCGTACCGCCGCTGCGAAAGACTATAAGTTCTCGTCGTTCATTTTAGGAATCGTCAACAGTACTCCGTTTCAAATGAGGAGGTCACAGTGATCATCACGAAGAAGGCTTTGCCGCGACGGACTTTTCTGCGCGGGATAGGAACCACCCTGGCACTGCCGCTGCTCGATGCGATGGTGCCGTCGATGACTGCACTGGCGGCTACGGCGGCGCGTCCGGTGCGCAGGCTGGGCTTCGTGTACATTCCGATGGGGGCGCACATGCCGAAATGGACTCCGCCGGGCGAGGGCGCACTGGGAGAACTGTCGCCGATTCTCCGTCCGCTGGCAAAGGTCGCCGACCAGGTCACGGTAGTGACGAACCTGGAATTGAAGAATGCATATCCGGGGACGCATGCGACGTCGAACTCGTCCTTCCTGAGTGCGGCAACGGCCAAATGGACGGAGAGCAACGACTATTACCTCGGCACGACGGTGGATCAGATAGCGGCGCAGCATATGGGGCGCGAGACGCGACTGCCTTCGCTGGAACTGGCGATGGATCTATTGACCACGGTAGGGCAGTGCGACAACGGCTACGCGTGCGTGTACCAGAACAATTTGTCGTGGTCGTCGCCGACAACGCCCCTTCCGGCGGAAGCCCATCCGCGGGTGGCGTTCGAAAGGCTTTTCGGAGACGGAGGAACGTCGGCGGAGCGGCTCGCCGAGTTGCGTAAGAGCGCGAGTCTGTTGGATTGGGTGAAGGAAGATATCGTGCGGCTGCAGAAAAAACTCGGGCCGGGCGACCGGGGCAAGGTGAACGAGTATCTGGACACGGTGCGTGAGGTGGAGCGGCGCATTCAGAAGGCGGAAGCAGCGACGGCGGATTCGCCCCTGCACGATCTTGACCGCCCGGTGGGTGTGCCGGCGGCGTACGGCGATCATGCGCGGCTCATGTTCGATCTGCAGGTGCTGGCGATGCAGGGCGATGTCACTCGTGTGATCACATTCCAACTCGCGCGCGAGACAAGCAATCGCAGCTATCCGGAGATCGGGGTGACGGAAGCGCACCATCCGCTGACACACAACAACGGGAACCAGACAATGTTGGCGAAGGTGGCACAGATCAACGAATTTCACGTGGGCCTCTTCGCCTATTTCCTGGAAAAGTTGAAGGCGACTCCGGATGGCGACGGTACGCTGCTCGATCATTCGCTCTACCTCTATGGCAGCGGCATGAGCAATGGCGATAAGCATGATCACGTGAATCTGCCGGTGCTGGTGGCGGGCGGCGGCGCTGGGTCGCTAAAGGGCGGGCGCCACCTGCGGTACGCGCAACCGATGCCGCTGGCCAATCTCCATTTAAGTTTGCTGGATCGCGCGGGCGTGCGGTTGGATTCGTTCGGTGACAGCACGGGCAGGATCAAGGAAGTCGTGGAGCCTCTCCCGTTGTGAGCCGGCTGGGATTGTGGCAACTGGTAGTATGGTGCGCGTCCGCGGCGTTCGCCCAGACAGCGGATGTGAAGGCCCACGAGGTGGATGGCACAAGCGCGCTGCATCGCGCGGTCGATCGGGATGATCTGCCGGCCGCGAAGACGCTTCTCAAGGCTGGGGCGGATGCCAAGGCGGCGAACCGTTACGGGGTGACTCCGCTGTCGCTTGCATGCACCAACGGCAACGGCGCCATGGTGTCGCTGTTGCTGGATGCCGGGGCCGACCCGAACGCGGCGCTGCCCGGCGGCGAGACGCCGTTGATGACCGCGGCGCGCACGGGGCGGGTGGATGCGGTACGGGCGCTGCTGGCGCACGGCGCGGACGCCCATGCGAAGGACCCGAAGCGGGGGCAGACGGCGTTGATGTGGGCCGCGGCGGAAGGCAATGTCGAAGTGATCGACGCGCTGCTCAAGGACGGCGCGGAGTTGAACGCGCGGTTGGATTCGGGGTACACGGCGTTTCTGTTTGCGGTGAGGGAAGGGAAGTCGGACGCCGTACGTGCACTGTTGAAGGCGGGTGCGGACGTGAACGATTCGGTTCCGCTGCTCGGGCGCAAGGCTGGCCAGCCACACGGCGCGCCTCGCGCGGGGACGAGCGCCCTGCATATCGCGGTCGGCAACGCACATTATGAGTTGGCGGCGGCGCTGCTGGATGCGGGGGCGGAACCAAATGCGATTGGGCCGGGTTACACGCCGCTGCACGTGGTGACTTGGGTGCGCAAGCCGGGCCTGGGAGATAACGACCCCGCTCCCGACGGGTCGGGCACGATGACGAGTCTGGAATTCGTGAAGAAGCTGGTCGACAAGGGCGCGGATCTGAACGCGCGCATGACAAAGAAAGTCTCGGTCGGGCTGACCAGTTTGAATACTACGGGGGCGACTCCGTTCCTGTTGGCGGCCCGGACCGCGGACGCGGAACTGATGCGGTATCTCGCGAAACTGGGCGCGGATCCGCTGCTGCCGACAGCGGATGGCGCTACACCGCTGATCGCCGCGGCTGGATTGGGAACGCGTTCGCCGGGCGAGGATGCGGGGACGGAGAGCGAAGTGGTAGAGGCGATGGCCGTCGCGATCGAGCTCGGCAGCGATCCTAACGCAGTCGACAATAACGGCGAGACGGCAATGCACGGGGCGGCATACAAGAACCTGCCCGCCGCGGTGGAGTTTCTGGCTTCGCACGGGGCCAGGATTGAGGTTTGGAATCGAAAGAACAAGCAGGGCTGGACTCCGCTGACGATCGCGCGCGGCTACCGGTTCGGCAACTATAAGCCGTCGCCTGTGACCGTGGATGCGCTGCTGAAAGTGATGCGCGCAGCGGATGTCACGCCGGAGCCGGAGATCGCACGGTGAGGTTCGCGGGATTGTTGGTGCTGGCCGCCTGCGTGGCGGCAGCGCAGACTCCCTGCGGGCAACTCGCGACGGTGCGGATTGAGCATGCGACGATCGCGGCGGTGGAAGCGTTGCCGACGCATTGCCGTGTGGCCCTCGTGCTCGCACCGACTTCCGATTCGCATATTGAAGTGGAAGTTTGGATGCCGTCGTCGAATTGGAATGGCAAGTTCCAGGCGGTGGGCAATGGCGGGTGGGCCGGCAGTATCAGCATCGAGGCAATGACGGCAGCGTTGCGCGAGGGGTATGCCACAGCTTCGACGGACACGGGGCACAAATCGAAGGAGACTCCGGGAGGTTCGTTTGTGCCGGGACATCCGGAGAAGTTCATCGATTACGGGTATCGTGCCGTGCATGAGATGACGCTGGCCGCGAAGAAGTTGATTGACGCCCACTACGGACGGCCGGCGCGGCTGGCGTATTGGAATAGCTGCTCGAACGGCGGTCGGCAGGGATTGATGGAGGCGCAACGATACCCCGAGGATTTCGACGGGATCGTGGCGGGCGCACCTGCGGCGAACTGGACTGGCCGCGCGATCGGGTCGCTGTGGGTGGCGCAGCTCGTGCACAAAGAAGAGGCGTCGTACATTCCGCCCCAAAAGTATGCGCTGCTGCATGAGGCGGCGCTGCGGGCGTGCGATGGATTGGATGGGGTCGTGGACGGAGTGATCGAGGACCCTCGGCGGTGCAAGGTGGATCCGGCGGCGCTGCTATGTCACGGCGAGGACGCCGCGAATTGTCTGACAGCGGCACAAGTGGACGCGGCGCGCGGCATCTATGCAGCGCGCGGGTTTTATCCGGGGCTGGCGCCGGGGAGTGAGTTGGGATGGGGCACGTATGCGGGGCCGAAGCCGTTCTCCATCGGCAATGATCACGCGCGATTCGTGCTGTATCGCGATGCTGCATGGGACTATCGGACGCTGGATGCGGCGGCGGCCTCGACCGAAGCGGTACGCGTCGATCAGGGTACGACGAATGCGTTGAATCCGGATCTGCGGCCGTTCTTCGCGCATGGCGGCAAGCTTATTCAGTATCACGGTTGGAGCGATCCACAGATTCCTCCCATGCATAGCGTGAACTATTACGAGAGCGTGATCGAGAAGGTAGGGGCTGAGATAGCGGGCTCGTCGTACCGGCTATATATGGTGCCCGGGATGGCGCACTGCGGAGGTGGGGCGGGACCGAACCAGTTTCATGCCATGGCGGCTATGGAGCGGTGGCGCGAGGCTGGGGTCGCACCGCAATTGATGGTGGCTGCTCGTGTGGTAAGCAATCGGGTGGAGCGGACGCGTCCGTTGTGTCCGTACCCTCAAACGGCCGAGTATACCGGCACGGGCAGCACGAATGATGCTTCGAACTTTGTTTGCAAGGCGCGCTAGCCCACGTGCCAACCCGATTGGCAGGTTGATTTGAGTTGGGGACCGGCAAGGATCTCCAGCGATGACAGCCGAAGGCGATTTACACACAACGCTGGACCAGGCTTTCCGGGCAGCCTTTCTGCTCACGGGCAGTATCCAAATTGCGGAGAATGCGGTCTTGGATGGAATAGCCGCCTTAGGGTTCAGCCATGCTACTGGTAAAGTCCTCATTGTTGAGAGCGTGAAAGCCGCGATCCGCGGCGCGCCGCGTCTTCAGGGCGGCCGGCGCGAAATCGCCCCCGGACGAGCGCAAGAACGCGAGTTCTAAGGCACCCTCTTTCGCAAACAGCACGGCGGCCCGGTCGGCGGGGTTACGCTTCGGCCGCCCCTTTTCGTCGAGGCCAAGCGCCCAGTTATTATGCAGGCCTTGCCCGTGACCAGATGGTCGCACGTGACGCGGTCGAGAACGAAGAAGTAGCCGTTGCGCTCCGCCGTCATCACTATCTTGCGCGTGCGTCCATTGAACGGCATGTCAGCAAGAATCGGTGTTTGGGTCGAATCCCAGTCATGGGCAACGTTCACCGCGACGAGGTA
>JAOAPT010000618.1 GCA_025463045.1 Candidatus Solibacter sp. | reverse complement strand
CCGCGAGCGCGGGCGACCCTTGGATCGATCAGAGTCAGCCGAAGTTCCTGCACCTGAAGTTGGCGGCGACGTCGGCCCCGATGGATTACTTTGCGTTTCGGCTGGCGCAGCTTCTGGATCGGCCGGTGGTGAATATGACCAGTCTGAAGGGCGATTACGACTTCAAACTGGAATACACGCGAGATCTACCGCCCGCATTCCCCGAGGGCGGGAAAATCAACGGGGAAGATCCGGACCTGACGGGCCCCACCCTTTTCGCGGCGTTGAAGCAGCAGTTGGGGCTGGAGTTGAAATCGCAAAAAGGGCCCGTCGAGGTTATCGTCATCGATCACGTCGAAAAGCCGACCGGGAACTAGTCTTTACGCGCGAGCGTCGCGGGGGCGGAGGTACCACTCGATGGCGTCGGGCACGCTCAGGTTCGCGGGCTCCGCGGTGGCTTCCGGGTGGGTGGTGCGGAAGCGGTCGAGCAGGAGGCGCGAGAGTTCGGCGGCCACTTCCGGATGACGCGCGGCGACGTTGGTGAACTCACCGGGGTCGGCCTTCAGATCGTAGAGGCGGATGGTGCGGCCCGGGGTCGGATTATCCGTCTTGTAACCATCGGTGCGCTCGCGTTTGCCGCTGCCGTGAGAGTACTTCCACCGGGCGGTGCGCACGCAGGCTTCTTCGTTCTCCAGGTACTCGCTGAAAATGGACGTGCGCGGGCGTGCGGGTTTGGTGCGCTGCAGATACGGGCGCAGGCTCTGGCCGTGATGCAGATCGAAGCGCGGCGCGCCGAGCAGGTCGAAGATGGTGGGCGCGACGTCGACGGACTCGGTGAAGTCGTCGACCGTGTGACGGGCGACGCGGCCGGGGTAGCGGATGATGAGCGGGACGCGCAACGCGGGATCGTAGGTGCAGTGCTTTTCGAAGCGGCCGTGCTGGCCGAGGCTGTAGCCGTGATCGGCCATGTAGACGACGAGCGTATCGTTCTCGAGGTTCAACTGACGGAGCTTGTCGAGCACGATGCCGATGTTGTGATCCAGGTAATTGACGGACGTGTAATAGCTGGCGATGATGCCCTGCTTCTGCTCCGGCGTGAGGTCGCGGAAGATGAGCGGGATCTGGCCCGGGTCTTCGGGGCCGACGCGCGGCACCGGAAAATCGGCAGGGCGGAATTTGTCGCGCCACTCGACGGGGAAATCGTAGGGGGAGTGCGGTTCCTGGAAGCTGACCCAAAGGGCGAAGCGATCGTCCTTGTGTTCCTCAAGGTAGCGCCCGGCCTGCTCGGTGATCCACGCGCTCTTCATGTGTTCCTGGCGGCGAGGGAAGGGGAGTTTGTCGGCATTGAGCCAGATGCGCGCGGGGTCCTGAAAAGGATGCCACGCGGGCTTGGTGCGGATGCCGTCCAACGGGTCCGCGGGGCCGACGGATTCGAGCCAGCGCTTCTGGACGATGTCTTCGGTCCACGCGGTTTGAAAGCCGTGCAGGCCGGGTTCGCCGGGACGATTGAAGTGCATCTTACCGATGATCCCGGTAGAGAATCCGGAGGCGGCAAGGTTCTTGGCGATGGTGGGGCGATCGATTGCAAGCGGGGTGGAAAGGACGGTGACGCCGGCCGAGTGCGGCAACTGTCCGGTGAGGATGGATTGACGCGACGGCGTGCAGACCGGCGAATTGCAGTGGTGGCGGCCGAAGCGCGTACCTTCGCCGGCGAGGCGGTCGAGGTTGGGAGTCTGCGCGCGGCGGTTGCCATCGGCGCCGAGCACGTAGCCGGCGTGGTCGTCGGCCAGGATGAAGAGGAAGTTCGGCTGGCGATCGCGGGCGCGCGCCATGTGGGGTACGGCGGAGAATGCCGCGCCTTTGAGTAAATCTCTGCGGGTGATGGGCATGGTGGAAATCCTTAGAAGAGGAATTTGAGGGCCAACTGCAGGCGGCGCGGATTGCGCGCGGAGATTGCCTGGCCGAGGCGGGTGTTGAGCTCGCGGCCGCCGGCATCGAAGCGCGCGGTGGTATCGAGTCCATCGAACTGGGTGTGATTAAAGATGTTGTAGGCTTCGCCGCGGAGTTGGAAGCGATAGCGCTCTTTGAGCACGACATTCTTGTAGAGGCCGGCATCCCAGTTATTGATACCCGGGCCGCGGAAACTGTATTTACCCGCATTGCCGAGGGCGCCGGCAGCGGGACGGGCGAAGGCGTTGGGGTTGAAGAACGAATACTGGCCGCGCGAACCGCGATCGATGACGGGGTTGCCGACGATGTCGACGCGCGGGGTTTCGGTGGGCGAGCCGCTGATATCGGCGCCATCGGAAGTGGTAAGCGAGACGGATTGGGGTGCGCCGCTGATGAAGGAGGCGATGCCGGTGAGCTGCCACCGGTCGAACAACTGGCGAGTGACGCTGTTGTTCCAGAGGCGGCTGACGCGCGGCAGGTCGTAAACCCAATTGATGTTGACGATGTGGGTGCGGTCGAAAGAGGCGAGGCCGTAATAGCGGGCGCGCTCGTTGAAGAAGGGACTGATGGCGCCGTTATCGCTGGTGCTCATGACTTTGGACCAGGTCCAGACGCCGCTGATTTCGAGTCCGGCAGTGAAGCGGCGGTGCGCCTGCACCTGGAGGGAATTGTAGTTGCTGGTGGCGTCGTAGGTGACCTGGTTGATGTTGCCGAGGCCGGGGAAGGGACGCAGAAAATCGGCGGGCAGCGGCTTGCCGGGGTTGCTCGGGTCTTGATTGGCGGCGAGAAAATTCGCGCCGGGCGCGATGGCGTTGAGGTTGACGCTCTGGCGCAGATGACGGCCGAGGTTGCCGGCATAGGCGATATCGAGGACGGTGTTGAAGCCGATGTCGTGCTGAACGCCGAGGCTGTAGTTCATCACGGTGGGCACTTCGCCGGAGACGGAGATGGAGTTGATGGCGTTGGGGAAAATGTTGCGGCTGGCGGATGCGAGGTCGGCGACATTGCCGTAGTAGCTGGTGGGCGTGGTCACAAAGGGCGGGTTCTCAGTGAAGGGGAGGACGATGCTCGAATCCTCGCGGTTGTAGGCGATTCCGAAGCCGCCGCGGATGGCGGTTTTGCCCTTGCCCGTAGGGTCGTAGGCGAAGCCGAAGCGCGGGCCGTACTGCACGCCGCGATTGTTATAGAGCGCGCGCGGGTAGCCGGAGGTGCCGGCGGTGACGATGCCGTTCAAGGGATCGCCGCTCGCGATCGCGCCGATCAGGGTGGCGGCGACGGTCTGACCGGTGACCGGATTGAAGCCGACGCGCCCGCCGGCGGCATTGCGCACAGGCTGAATGAAGACCACCTTCTTCGAAAAGTCGTAATGGAAGGGATTGAAGGCGGAGGCGCGTTCGTCCTTCTCGTATTGCGGCTGGACGATGGCGAAGCGGACGCCGTAATCGAGGGTGAGTTTGCGGGTGAGCTTCCAGGTATCCTGCGCGTACCATTCGAAGTTGGTGAAGCGCTCGCTTCCTTGCGGGCGCGCGTCGGATTCCGAGTAGGAGCGATAGACGCCCAAGAGGGCGTTGGAGTAGGCGTAGTTGGAATCGAGCGGATTGTTCACGTCCTTCGAAAAATCGAACGAGCCGTTGAAGGTGGAGGCGCGTTTGGCCCAGCGCTGCACGCGTTCGACGAAGATGCCGGCCTTGAGGTTGTGCGCGCCGTGATTTTTGGTGATGGCGTCGGTGAGATCCCAGATGTTGTTGACGCCGCCGAAGGGATAGCGGGATTCGAAGGCGATAGCAGCGCCGTTAGAGACGCCGCCGAAACTGGCTTGCGGGATGAGGTTGAGCGAGTTGATCTCGGGATGGAATTCGGGGAGCACGATGCCGAGTTTATCGCGCTGGACTTTGGCGAGATCGGCGGCGGAGCGAGGGACGACATTCTCCACGCCGCGGGTGAGTCCGAACGTGAACTCGTGAATCATGGTGGGGCTCAGGGTATCGGTGAGGGAGACGAGGGCGCCGCGGGTGGGGTTCTGGTAGGTGCTGGGGAGGAGCGCCCAATTGCCCCCCTGCGCGGGGACGCCGTAGGCGGCGCTTTGATTCTGCGAATCGGCGATGCCGCGGAAGTAAATGGTGTGGCGCTCGGCGATGCGGTAATCGACGCGGACGAGGGTTTCGTAGCGGGGCTGGCTGTAAGTGTCGGTGGCGAGATAGTTACTGGCGCCGGTGGGGTCCTGGTAATTGGGGAGCGGGAAGACATTGAGGAGTTTCTGCAGGCCGGGATTGATGCGGTTGGCGGGAATCACATTGCCGGGGAAGGCGAGGCCGGTGAGCGGGTCTTTGATGGCGATCTGCTTGCCGTTTTGATCGACGGTGGCGGAGAAATCGCCGTTGCGTTCGAGCGCGGTGGGGACGGTGAGAGTGGACTGCGCATTGGGGAAGCTTTGGGGGAGGAAATCCTGCGCGAAGAAGAAGAAGAGCCTGTTGCGCTGCGTGTTGAAGCGGCCGGGAATAGTGATGGGGCCGCCGATGTTGAAGCCGCCGAAATCGTAGCGGTAGCGGGGGCGAGGCTGGTTCCGCTGGTTGTTGAAGTAGTTATTGGCGTTGAGGACTTCGTTGCGCTTGAAGTAATACCCGGTGCCGTGGAACTGGGCGGTGCCGCCCTTGGTGATGACATTCACCGAGACGCCGGAGTTGCGGCCGTATTCGGCCTGGTAGTTATTGAGGAGGACTTTGACCTGGGCAATGGAATCGACGCCGGGGGAGACCCAGGTGCCGGTGCTGGAGCCGCTGTTGAGATTGCTGGCTCCATCGATGGTGAGGTTATTGGTGCCGGGGCGATTGCCCTGAATGGCCATGTTGAAGCCGCCGCCGGCGGGCGATTCGTGGGAAGAGAGATCGGCGACGCCGGGCAGGGTCGGCATGAGGCCGAGATAGTCGCGGCCGATCAACATAAGGTCGGTGACCTGGCGATTGGTGATGACGCCGGAGCGTTCGCCGCTGATGGTCTGTACAGCGGCGGCTTCGGCTTCGACCGAGATGGTGTCGGTGACGGCGCCGAGTTCGAGGCGGAGTGTGCCGGCGGAACGGCGTTCGCCGGCGGTGAGGACGAGGGCGGTCTGCTCGAAGGGGCGGAAGCCGGTTTTGGCGATGCGGAGGGAGTAGGTGCCGGGGAGGAGTCCGTTGATAACGAAGGCTCCGCGGTCGTCGGTAAGGGTGGTGGTCTCGGCGGCAGTGGATTGATTTACGGCGCGGACGAGGGCGTCGGGGACCGGCGCGCCTGAGGGATCGAGGGCGTTGCCGGCGACCGATCCGGAGACGGTTTGTGCGGGTGCGAGGATAGCGGAGAGTGCAAACAAAGCGAGAATTCGAATGTCCATAATGTCTATCAATGTTATGGACAATTAGGTGTAGTGTCAAGGCGCTGCGGAATAAATGTCTATCGATTTAGTGTGGAAATATGCGGCAAAGGGGGGACAGGCCGCCAGGCCTGTCCGACAGTTAGCTGGCGGCTCTGGTGCCCAGGTGTTCGTGTTTGCGGCGGCAGGCGCCGACGAATGCGTGTACAAGAGGACT
>JAOAPT010000444.1 GCA_025463045.1 Candidatus Solibacter sp. | reverse complement strand
GCGCGCGGAGGTGGGCGCGGTGGTCCTGGGGGCGCGCCGATTATGGCGTTTGTGGGGCCGCGGGCGAAATCGGTGGCGGCGCAGTTGGCGGGGGAATCGAAGGGCTCGGAGGGTGGCGGGTTCGGCGGACCGGGTGGTCGTGGGGGCGGGCCGGGTGTGAATGAGATTGCGGGGGCGGTGCTACGGATGTTGGATTTGGATAAAGATGGCGCGGTGAGTGGTGAGGAGTTCGCGCGTGGATTTGCGAAGTGGTTCGAGGATTGGGGCGGGGCGAAGGGTTGGCTGACAGAAGAACAGATTCGCGCGGGAGTTACTCGGGACTGGGTGTCGGGGCGGTAGGTGGGCCAAGAGTGCAAGAAAATCTTTAGCCGCCGATGAACGCCGATTAACGACGACAAAAAGGAGAGGCTTTGGAGGGATAGATTGAATAAGGCCGGGGCCTGTCCTACTATAGAACCCTAAGGGGTTGCCTTGAAGAAAAACATTTTTGCACGCATTGGGATAGCTGTATCCATGGTTTCCAGTTTGGCCGCGCAGCAGGGCGGGCGCGGTGGGGCGCCGCCGGGCGGCGCACCGCTTGCCGCTCCGGCGACGATTGAGCAGCGCACCACGGGAATGCAAAAGCTCGACGGATTTTTCCCGTTGTACTGGGACGAGCGCGGCGGGAACTTGTACATGGAGATTCCGAAGATGGACGCGGAGTTTCTGTACACGACCGGGCTGGCGGCGGGACTCGGTTCGAACGATTTGGGACTGGATCGCGGACAGCAGGGCGCGGGGCGGCTGGTGACGTTTCATCGCGTGGGACCGCGGGTGCTGATGGTGCAAGGCAACGAGACGTTCCGGTCATCGAGCACGAACGCGGCGGAGCAGCGGTCGGTGGAGGATTCGTTCGCGAAGTCGATTTTGTTCGGGTTCACGGTGGCCGCGGAGACGAGCGGGCGCGTGCTGGTGGATGCGACGGACTTCGTGCTGCGCGATGGACACGGCGCGGCGGCGGCACTGAATCCCGGACCGTATCGCGTGGACCGTACGCGAAGCGCGGTGTACCTGCCGCGGACGAAAGCGTTCCCGAAAAATACGGAAATCGAAGTGATCCTGACGTTCGCCAATGAAGCGGTGGGCGGGCGTGGCGGGCTCGGCGGCGGGCCGAGCCAGGGACCTCCGGCGATCGGCAGCAGCGCGGCGGTAGGCGTCGGCGCGCTGGCGGGTGCGGCGGGTGCGGCCGCTGGACGCGGCGGGCGCGGCGGCGGGATGTTCAGCGGGACGATCGCGAGCGTGACACCGACGGCGGAATCGGTAACGCTGCGCGAGCATTACTCGCTGGTCGAACTTCCGGACAACAAATTCGAGCCGCGGTATGACGATCCGCGCGCGGGGTACGGCGGGCTGAGCTTCGTGGATTACAGCGTGCCGATCGGCGAGCCGATGGTGAAGCGCTGGATCCGGCGGCACCGGCTGGAGAAGAAGGACCCGAACGCGGCGATCAGCGAAGCGGTGAAGCCGATCGAATACTGGGTGGACTCGGGCGCGCCGGAGGACGTGAAGAAGGCGCTGGTCGAGGGCGCGAGCTGGTGGAATCAGGCGTTCGAAGCGGCCGGTTTTCGAAATGCGTTTAAGGTGGCGGTGCTGCCGGCGGACGCGGACCCGATGGACATTCGCTACAACATGATCAATTGGGTGCACCGTTCGACGCGCGGCTGGAGCATGGGCGGTACGGTGAGCGATCCGCGGACCGGAGAGATCATCAAGGCGACGGTGACGCTCGGATCGTTGCGCGACCGGCAGGATTACTTGATTTTCGAGGGACTGCTTTCACCGTACACGAACGGCAACGAGAAGCCCGATATTCTGTATCAGACGGCGCTCGCGCGGATCCGGCAACTGGCGGCGCATGAAGTGGGACATACGCTCGGACTGGGGCACAATTATTACGACAGCAGCGCGGGATGGATTTCGGTAATGGACTATCCGCATCCGCAGGAGAAGCTCCGGGCGGATGGGACGATCGATTTATCGGAGGCGTATCCGGCGAAGATCGGCGACTGGGACAAGGTCGCGATCAACTACGGCTACCGGGTCCTGCCGCGCGGCGATGAACCGGCGGCGCTGGGCAAGATTCTCGACGATGCGTGGGCGAAGGATCTGCGGTACATGACGAATCAGGATACGGATTCGAATCCGAAGGTGGACCAGTGGTCGAACGGCACGAATCAGGCGGACGAATTGAATCGCCTGATGAAGGTGCGGCGCGCGGCGCTGGACCGGCTGGGTGAGCACACGATTCGCAAGGGCGCGCCGATGGCGACGATCGAAGAGCCGCTGGTGCCGATCTTTATGTATCACCGGTACACGGTGGAATCGACGGCGTCGACGCTGGGTGGACTCGACTACATTTACGGGATGCGCGGCGATGGGCGGACGGCGGTGAAGTGGGAGACGGCGGCGAATCAGCGGAAGGCGCTGGAGGCGCTAGCGGCGACGTTGAAGCCCTCGGAACTGACGGTGCCGAAGCAGATTCTGGAAGCGATTCCGCCGCGTCCGCCAGGGTTCGGACGGCATCGCGAATTGTTCCCGCGGACGACGGGGGACGGGTTCGATCCGCTGACTCCGGCGGCAGTGGCGGCGGATGTGACGATCGGGTTCACGCTGCAGTTGGATCGCGCGTCGCGAATGGTGGCGCAGCACGCGGTGGATTCGTCGCTCCCCGGATTGGAGGAAGTGATCGACCGGTTCACGAAGGCGATCTTCAGTGGGCAGGCGTCCAACTCGTACGAGCAGGAAGTGCGACGGACGGAAGAGCGCGTGCTGGTGGACCGGCTGACGTGGCTGGCGACGGCGGCGCCGAACGGACAGGTGCGCGCGATCGCGTCATTGAAGCTGGCGAATTTGGGGACGAAGTTGAGGGGCGCGGCGGCGGCGAGCGAAGGGGATCAGGCGCAGAACGCCTTGCTGGCGGCGGATATCAAGCGGTTTTTGGAACGGCCGACGGAGACGATGCGGATGATCCCGGCTCCGGACTCTCCTCCGGGTGCGCCGATCGGCGAACCGGCGATGGACTGGCTGGCTCCGGCTCCGTTATGTAGTTGGAGCGATCAGCATCCGGATTGGTGGAACTCGGCGGGCTGGAATTTGATGTAGGTGGAGGCAAGCAGGGCAAGCTAAAGCATGCCTCACCGAAGACCCTGTATGTTAGAGAATGGGGCGCTCGAATGAGTGAGATTGGGACGATCGAACTGGTCTTCCTGCTGCTGCTGTTTTTCGTGGTGGTGTTGGGGCTGCTGGCGCGAAGACTGGCAACGCCGTATCCGATCGTGATGGTGATCGGCGGATTGATTTTGGGGATGATTCCGGCGATGCCAAGAGTGACGCTGGATCCCGATCTGATCTTTCTCGTAGTCTTACCGCCGCTGCTCTATGCCTCGGCATGGCAGACATCGTGGCGCGATTTCCGCTTCAACCTGATGAGCATTTCGATGCTGGCCTTCGGGCTGGTCGGGTTCACGGTGCTCGCGGTGGCGCTGACGGCGCCGGCGGCGTTTTCGGGATTCGACTGGCGATTGGGGCTGGTGTTGGGGTCGGTGGTGGCGCCGACGGACGCGATTGCGGCGACGGCGATTGCGCGGCGAATCGGGCTGCCGTCGCGCATCGTCGACATTCTGGAAGGCGAGAGCCTGATCAACGACGCCAGCGGTCTGCTCGCTCTGCAGTTCGCGACGCAGATCGTGGTGCACGGGCGCGTGCCGGCGTTGTGGGACGGCGTGCTCACGCTGGCGTGGCTGATTGCGGGCGGCATCGGGCTGGGGCTGGCGGTGGGATGGATCATCGATTGGATTGAACGCAGGATCGAAGACGGGCCGATTGAGATTGCGCTCAGCATATTGGTGCCGTACGCGGTGTACCTGGCGGCGGACGAGGTCCATGCATCGGGAGTGCTGGCAGTGGTGTCGTGCGGGTTGCTGTTGTCGCGGCGGAGCGCGCAGTTCTTTTCGCCGCAGGTGCGGATTCAGGTGTGGTCGGTGTGGCAGTCGCTAACCTTCGCGCTGAACGGGCTGGTGTTCGTGCTGATCGGGCTGCAACTGCCGGCGATTCGCGCGTCGATTCGCGGATACAGCCTGGGCACGCTGTTGGTGGATGGAGCGGTGTTCAGCGTGATATTGATCGTTTTGCGGCTGGTGTGGACGTTCTCGGGCGCATGGCTGTCGTATTTCGTGCGGACGCGAATCGGCGGGCAGAAGGACAGACATCCCGACGCGCGGTACGTGTTCGTGATCGGCTGGACGGGGATGCGCGGAGTGGTGTCGCTGGCGGCGGCGCTGGCGCTGCCTGAAACGCTGGCCGATGGCTCGCCGTTTCCGCAGCGGGGAATGATTATCTTCCTGACGTTCTGCGTGATCGTGGCGA
>JAOAPT010000616.1 GCA_025463045.1 Candidatus Solibacter sp. | reverse complement strand
TCGCGCCGCAAGCTCTACGAAGCGTTGCTCGCTCGCGAGCCCGTCTATCAGTACGCCGGCGATTTTCAGCGCGAGTCTCTGATGCGCTCGATGGACGCCGCCGATCGCCTGCTCACCTCGCCTTCCGCGAAGGCCTTCGACCTCGCGCTTGAACCGCGCAAGAGTTTCGACGTCTACAATAACGGCCGCTTCGGCCAGGGCTGTCTGCTCGCCCGCCGTCTCATCGAAGCCGGCGCGCGCTACGTCGAAGTCACGTCGGAGTACATTCCCTTTCGCTATTGGGATTCGCACGAGAACGGCCACGAGCGCGCTCGCACTATGAAAGAACAGATCGATGCGCCGGTCGCGCAGCTCATCCGAGATCTCGAAGAGCGCGGCCTGCTGAATCGCACGCTCGTCATCCTCGCCAGCGAATTCGGCCGCGACGCGATCACCGAAGGCAAAGTCGGCAAAGAGGTCAAGGACCAGGCCAAAACTCCCGACGTGATGAGCGAGCCCAAGCACTACGGGATGCATCGGCACTTCACGGCCGCCGGTTCCGTGCTCCTGTTCGGCGGTGGCATCAGGCGCGGTACTCTCTACGGCAAGACCGCCGACGAGCGCCCCTGCACCACGATCGAGAATCCCGTCCCGGTGGAAGACCTGCACGCCACGATGTACCGCGCCCTCGGCATCGCGCCCGACCACGCCTTCGTCGTCGAGAAGCGCCCCGTATATGTCACTAAGGACGGCAAGGGCAAACCGATCGACGGGCTATTTGCGTGAGTCGTTCTCTTTAGCCCGCGTCTTCACGATCTTCTTTACCAGCGCCGCCGGCAAAGGCTTATCGATCGCAAACCGGATCGTCCCCTTCGACGTCGAGTACCCCTTCAACTCCTCCGCAAGCGCCGTCACCAGCGACCCATTCATCGGGTAGAGCGCGCAATGCTTCGCCGATGCCGCATACCCGACCAAGGGACCTTTATATTGGAATGCCGGCATCCCGTAACTGATGCCCTCTGTCGCTTCCGCTGGAGCCGCGGCACGGATCATCGCACGCAGCTTCATCAGGGCGCCTCGTGCGGGCTCCGGTACTTTCGCCAGATACTCCTCTACCGCGTCCATCGCTACGCCAGCCTCACCTGGATCGTCGCCACCGAAAGCGGCGGCAGTTCGACCGCCACCATGCTGCCCTGCGACGTGACCTTGAGCACCTTCGGAGTCACGTGATTCGGATCCGTAAACGTATTCGCCGCGTTCAAATCGTTGTCCTGCAGAATCCGTCCCGTGGCGCCGCCGGTCGTTCCGCCCGCGATCGAGCACGTCACATTCACCGTTGCGTCGGGCTTCGGATTCACGAGCGTGATCGTCAGATCCTTCTCCTTGCGCGACGCCGACATTGACAACTCCATCGCCCCCGGAGCGCCCGTCTCCGTCTCGACGCTCATCTGACCGAGGTGCGCCTTCATGAAGTCGTACACGTAGTAGGTTGTCGTCCGCACGCACTTGTCTTCTTCCGTCAGCAGGAGCGCATGCAGCACGTTGACCATCTGCGCGATGTTCGTCATCACCAGCTTGCCCGCCTGCCGGTGCGCGATATTCAACCCGAGCGCCGCCGCCACCGCGCCGCGCATCGTGATCTGCTGGAACAGGCGTCCGTACTTCTTGTCCTCCGCCGGATCCATCTGGTCCCACACGCCCCATTCGTCGAGCAGCAGCCCGACCGGCCCGCGCTGATTCGGCGGCGCCAGCGTGTCGATCAGCGCGCGCTGTTCGATGATCGCCGCCTCGATACTCGGGAAACTCGCCAGTTGCTCCCGCATGTTGTCGACGGTGAAGTGCGTCGCCGTATTCCGCCGTCCGTTGGAGTAGAAATGCATCGCGAAGCCGCTCGGACGATTGCCCCGCATGTTCTTCCAAAACTTCTCCGTCCACACCTTATCGTTGCCGTTGGGCCCGCACGCAATCAGGAACGGCGCGGTGCCGCCGAACGGCCGCAGATAATTCGCGAAGCGGCGATACTGCGTCGCGTACTCGTCGCCGCTCATGTTGCCGCCGCAGCCCCAGTTCTCGTTGCCCACGCCCCAGTACTTCACGTTGAAGGGCCCAGGCGATCCGTTGGCCGCGCGTTCGTCGGACAGCGAACTGCCCTTGGGATAATTGCAATATTCCATCCAGTTGCGGAGTTCCTCGGGCGTGCCGCTACCCACGTTGCCCGCGAGGTAAGGCTGCGCGTCCAACAGCCGGCAG
Source organism: Candidatus Solibacter sp. (assembly GCA_025463045.1). Taxonomy (GTDB): domain Bacteria; phylum Acidobacteriota; class Terriglobia; order Bryobacterales; family Bryobacteraceae; genus Solibacter. The sequence goes on along the minus strand of JAOAPT010000616.1, from coordinate 1,085 downwards.
AGTTCCATAAACTCGTGCGTGCCGAAGCTGTTGTCCTCGGTGTACATGCCCCACGTGATGTTGACGCCCTTCGGCCGCTTGGCCGCAGGACCGATTCCGTCGCGCCAGTGATAGTCGTCCGCGAAGCATCCGCCCGGCCAGCGCAGTACCGGCACCAGTCCGCGCAAATATTCGACGGCCTGCTTGCGATGTCCGTTGATATTCGGGATCTTCGAAGTCTTGCCGACCCACAGGCCTCCGTAAACGCAACTCCCCAGGTGCTCCGCGAAGTGCCCGTGCAGTTCCGGCCGGATCGTCCCGGTTTCCTTTCCGAGATCGATCGACACCTTTTGGTCCGTCGCGGGCGAGGACAGGCCCCGTCGTGTGGTCAGGATCGCAGCGCCGGCGGCGCCGGCTCCCAGGAGAAATCCGCGTCTTGTAGTCATAGGCTGAAGGATTACGATATACCCGGCCACGCAGTTATGCAAGCGCTTACTAGGAGATTGCCTTCATCGGAGCAGTCGGCGACGTTCGCCTCACCGCTCTCGATCAGGAGCCGATCGCCGCCATGTATTTCCCCGCCGTCGTTCGCCAGGCCGCCCTCCTGGATGTCGCCGTCCGAACCCAGGGCAGGCCTGAAGACACGCTCACCGGCGTCCGCCGCAAGGTTCACGATCTGGATCCCGAGTTGGCCGTCTCTGCCGCGCGCACGATGAACCCGTGGGTCGCCGGCAACGCCGTGCAGCCGCGTTTCCAAGCCGCTCTGTTCGCCGCCTTCGCCTGCGTCGCGCTGCTCATCGCTGCCGTCGGAATCTACGGCGTGCTCTCTTATTCGTCGTTCTGATCCTCGTTGCCACTTCGGTGAATCAGCGGTCCCGCGAAATCGGAGTCCGGATGGCGCCCGGAGCCCTCGCGAACAGAGGTCCTCCGGATGATCGTCGGTGAGGGAATGCGCATAGGAATTGCGGGCATCGCAGTCGGTCTCGCAGGCGCTTTGGCAGTGAGCCGTGCGCTATCTTCGCTGCTCTTCGGCATGCAGGCCCGCGACCCGCTCACCTTCGCCGGAGTTGCCACCATCCTGTTGGCGATTGCGCTCGCTGCCTGCT
>JAOAPT010000411.1 GCA_025463045.1 Candidatus Solibacter sp. | reverse complement strand
CGAATTCGGCTGCTACAACGCGCTCTGGTCGCTCTGGTACATGGGCCGCCACTAGACCGTCTACGCCGAGGCCATCCACCTGCGGCCCGAGACATTCCCCAAAGTCGAGGACTCCAGCACCATGGTGCTCAAGTACAAGAACGGCATCAACATCTTCGAAGGCAGTTGGGATCTTCCGCGCAGCTTCCAGGATGTCGAGGTGTTCGGTTCCACCACCGCTCCCGACGGCACGCTCAATCGCGGCAGCATCTACATGACGCAGCAGAAGGTCGAACTCCGCAACGGCCGCGACAAGAAGGATCTTCCCCTCACGCCGCTAGCGCCCGAGAAGGCCGACCCGATCACCTTCATGGTGGACGCCATCAAAAACAACAAACCCATCGAAGGAATCACTGCCCTCGAGATCAACCTCGGCGTGGTCGAAATTATCGAAGCCGCTAAGGAATCCATCCGCACCGGCCGCGCCGTGAAGTTGAAGTAAATGGTGACGCGCAAGAATTTTCTGAAGAGCGGATTGGCCCTCGCCGGCGCGCCGTATCTCTCGCTCGGACAAACCGCGGCGCATCCGAAAAACGTCCTACTCCTCATGTCCGACGAGCATCGCCGCGACGCTCTCGGCATCGAAGGCAACCGCATCGTCCGCACGCCGAATCTCGATTCGCTCGCGCGCTCCGGCGTTCGCTTCGGCTCGGCCTACTGTACCAATCCCGTCTGCACCCCGTCGCGCGCCTCGCTCCTGACCGGACTCTACACGCATCACCACCACGCCTGGAACAACGGATCGCCGTGGCCATTCGAGCACAAAACCATGGCGCATTATTTCAACCGCGCCGGCTACATGACGGCGCTGATCGGCAAAATGCACTTCGTCGACGCGCAAACGCACGGCTTCGATTACCGCCTCGATTTCAACGACTGGTACCAATACCTCGGTCCCCAGACCAAGCTCTATGCCGACGAACTCGGCCGCGCGAACTCCGGCTCCGGTCTCCCGCAGATCGATGACCTCTGGCGCGATTCCGGCGATCCGTGGAAGAACGCGCGCGCACTCGATGGGCGCAAAGGCCCGGTCGCCGTCGGCCGCGCGTCTCAAATCCCCGAGCAGGATCACTTCGACAATTTCGTTGCCCGCGAGACGGTTCGCTTCCTGAAGAATCACGGCAAGCGCCAGCCCTTCTTCGCGATCTCGTCCTGCCTCAAACCGCACGACCCCTTCATGCCCGCGCCCCGCTTCGCCTCCATGTTCCGCGCGCAGGATATGCCTCTCCCGCCCACCTGGGGAAAAGTCGACCTCACGCAGGTGCCGAAGGAGGTCCGCGACTTGATCGCTCTCAACGGCCCCACGCCCGAGTTGAGCGACCCCGCCCTCGCGCGTGAGCGCATCGCGCTCTACTACGCCAACCTCGCACAACTCGACGACGCGCTCGGCCAGGTGCTGACCGCTTTGCGCGAACTCGATCTCGAGCGCGATACCATCGTGCTCTACACGTCCGATCACGGAGAACTGCTCGGCGATCACAGTCTGTGGCAGAAGTTCCAGTTCTACGAGAGCTCGTGCGGCGTTCCCCTGATCGTCCGCGCGCCCGGCATCACCGCCGCTGGAGCGCGCTGCGCCATGCCGGTCAGTCTCGTCCAGGTGCTGCCCACTCTCGCCGAACTCTGCGGCGTCCCCCTGCCGGCGTTGGATGGACCGAGCCTCGTGCCGCAGCTCCGCAACGTCGCCGACACGCGCGATCTGCCGATCTTCTCCGAGTACAACTTGCAAACGGCGCGCGCCAAGTACATGCTCCGCCGCAGCGATTTCAAGTACACTTTTCGCGTCAACGACATGCCTGAGCTGTACGACATGAAGCGCGATCCCGACGAATTGGACAACCTCGCGCTCAAGCCGAATCACCGCGACCGCGCGGAACAAATGAAGCGCGAGCTCTTCGCCTGGTACACACCCCCGGAGCTTTCCTCCGCGCCTCCGCCGCGGAAAAAGCAGTAGTCCGGCCCGTCGTATACTCCAGACATGAGAAAGTCCGCCGTCCTGCTTCTCCTCGCGATCCCCGCGATCTGCCAGGAACGCGTCGACCTGTCCATCGTCGATCGCATCAAGACCGAGGCCTTCGAACATTCCAAGGTCATGGAGACCTTGCGCAAGCTCACCGACGTGCACGGTCCGCGACTCACCGGCTCGCCCGGCTTCGACGACGCGGCTCGCTGGGCGATCGGCGAACTCAACCAATACGGAGTCGACAAGGTACATCTCGAAAAGCGGGGACCGTTCGGCCGCGCCTGGACGCTCGAGCAGTCATCGCTTGAAATGATCGAGCCCCGTTATGCCCAACTCGCAGCCGGGCCGCTCGCGTGGAGTTCCTCCACCAACGGCCCAATCACTGCCGATCTCATACTCGCGCCGCTCCGCGGTTCCTTCCGCGATGGCCCGAAGAAATCGGCCGAGACCCTGCAGGCATACCGCGCCAAATGGGGCGGCAACCTTCGCGGCAAGATCGTCCTGCTCAGCGAACCCAAGGTGCCCCCGCCGCAGACCACTCCGCAGTTCCGCCGCTACACCGCCGCCGAACTCTCCGACATGGTCAACGCGCCCACGCCTTCTCTCAAGCTCACCGCGAAGAAACTCGAAGATCTCGAATGGCCGGAAGACCCCGAAGAACTCGGCAAATTCTTCGGCAGCCTTCCCAACGCTTTAATGGAGCAGCTCTACGATCTCTACGACCAGACCATCGCCGATCGCGCCGCGTTCTTCGCCAAGGAAGGCGTCGCCGCCGTCCTTCTGGAAGATCAGCGCGCGCACGAAGGACTGCTCTTCACTGAGGCCGCGGGAGGCTTCAAAGCGGCCGCCACCCCCGCACCTCCGACCTTCGTGATCACCGCCGAGCAGTACAACCGCATCGCCCGCCTCGTCCAGCAGAAGAGTCCGGTGCGCGTCCGCGTCAATCTGAAAGCCACCATGTCCGATCGCGATATGGACGGCCTCAACATCGTCGGCGAACTCCCCGGCGGCGACCGCAAGGACGAAATCGTCATGGTCGGTGCGCACTTTGATTCCTGGCACTCCGGCACTGGCGCCACCGACAACGGCGCGGGCAGCGCGGTCATGATGGAGGTCATGCGCATTCTCAAAGCCCTCGATCTCAAGCTCGATCGCACCGTTCGCATCGGCCTCTGGGGCGGGGAAGAGGAGGGGCTCTTCGGCTCCCGCGCCTACGTGAAGGAGCACTTCGCCGATCCCAAAACCATGCGCGTCACCAGTGAGCACGCCAAGCTCTCCGGTTATTTCAACCTCGATAACGGCAGCGGAAAAATTCGCGGCGTCTACCTGCAGGGCAATGAAGCCGTGCGCCCGATCTTCGAACAGTGGCTCGCGCCCTTCCACGATCTCGGCGCCGCCACCGTCACCATCCGCAACACCGGCGGCACCGACCACCTGAGTTTTGCCGCGGTCGGGCTCCCCGGCTTCCAGTTCATTCAGGACCCGCTCGACTATGGCACCGTCACCCATCACTCCAGCATGGACACCTGGGATCATGCCGTCCGCGAGGACCTGATGCAGGCCTCCGCCGTGATTGCGACCTTCGTTTACCAAACCGCGACGCGCAAAGAAATGCTCCCGCGCCGCGAGTTGCCCAAGCCCGAGTAGCATGACCCCCGAAGAAGCGCGTGCGTACGCCGGACTCTGCGCCGATTGCCTGCACGCGCGCGTCAATCGCAGCGATCGCGGCGCCGTCTTCTACCAGTGCACCCGCTCCTTCGACGACCCGCGCTTCGCCAAATATCCGCGCCTCCCCGTCCGCATCTGCCCGGGCTACGAACGCGAACCCTCGCCTCCCTGACGCTTCTCGCACATGTCCCGCGTCACCCGGTGCCGGTGCGCGAACATATTCCGCAGTCCCAGCCTGACCGGCCACCCGAACAGGGCATTCACCACTCCACCGCCCGGCAGTTCGTACTCCACGCGATCCGTCAGCCGCGTCCGCTCGCCCACCGCTTCAAACTCGTGCCGGTGCACCCATCGCGCAAACGGCCCTTCGATCTGTTCGTCGACAAACAGCCGATCTTTCTCGTACGCCGTGTGCAGCGCGATCCACTTCACCCCGCCGATTCGCAAGTCCACGCGCGTCCCCGTCCGAATCCCATCCCCCGTGCCGCCCGTCTTGCGCATCGGCGGAAACGCGGTCGATAGCAGCGCGAGCGCGTCGGGCCGCTCGTGAAAGCGAAAGACCTCGCCCACCGGCGCATCGATCACGACACTCTTCACAAACCGAGCCACCTTCACCACCCGCGAGTTCCCGGTCCGCCTTTGAACGGACCGATCAGATTCGACGTGTTCCAGCCGTCGTAGAAATCTCCCTCCTTCGGACGTACCCGCTCTTCGCCGACGAAACAAGCATCCACCCGCCCCGGAGCCGGGCTCGGCGCCTCGTAACTCCATGCCGCCGCTAACGATGTCCGTCCGCCGGCATGCGGATCCCAATATTGCGCCTCGCCCTTGAGCAGTTCCATCTTCACGCAAAACGATGGCGA
>JAOAPT010000348.1 GCA_025463045.1 Candidatus Solibacter sp. | reverse complement strand
ACCGGCTTGGCGGCCGACCAGTAATAGCCCCACGCGACGGTCGCGGGGGTTGCCTTCAATTGCAGGTCCGCCGCATTCGCCGTGAGCGTCAGAAAACAGATCAGGAGGGTTTTCATGTTCCAGTAATGTACCCAGCAATTCTACCGTAGGGATGCAACTTCGCGGCGCTACTGCACCGATATGGCGCTTCCTTTAACGCTAATGCGAATTTCTCACGTTAACGCTTGACTTGGGCACGTAGCGTTAGAGCATCAACTCCAACAGGGGACCCGCGCCCACTTCGGAGCGCCGCGTATTTTCGAGAGGACTAATTCATGTTTCGCTACGTTGCGTTTCTTGCGCTGCTGCTCATGCCGGTTGCGGCGCCCGGGCAGCAAGTCACCGGCTCCATTATTGGAACCATTACCGATGCGAGCGGGAGCGCCATCGTCGGCGCGACCGTCAAACTCGTCTCCGAACAGACCGGCGCGATTCGCTCGGTTACGGCAGATGGCGAAGGTAACTTCGTTTTCACCGCTATCAATTCCGGGATGTACACGGTGACCGCGGAACAGCAGGGCTTCAAACAGTATCGTAAGACGGGGCTCGAACTTTCGCCCGGCAGCAACATTCCCCTGGGCATCGTCAAACTCGAAGTCGGCGCGGTCTCCGAATCGGTGACCATACGCGCGGAAGGCTCTGTCGTGCAGACCGGCACGAGCGAGCGCTCGGGCACCGTCACCAGCGAAGAGATCCAGGATCTCACGGTGCTCAATCGCGACTTCACTCAATTCGCCGAATTGCAGCCCGGCATCGTCGCCAATGTGACGCAGGAAGTGCAGACCTTCAGCGGGAACACGACCTTCAATGCGATCGGCGGACGCACCACCGCGAATAACATCACGATCGATGGCGTGACGTCGAGCAACACGAATCAGAGCAACATGAATACCACCCTGAGCCTCGACGCCACGGCTTCGGTGGAGGTCAAGGTCGCGAACTTCCAGGCTGAATATGGACGCAATCAGGGCGTGACTATTCTGGCGGTGAGCAAGGGCGGGTCGCAGAAACTTCACGGCGCGCTGTATTACTATTTCCGCAACGAAGACCTGAACGCGAACAATTACTTCAACAATCAGAACGGCACGCCCCGTCCCGAGTACCGGACGTCTTACGCGGGCGGGACGTTCAGCGGCCCGCTCAATCTGCCGCGCCTGAAAAATCGCCTGTTCTTCCTGCTGGGCAGCGAAGAGATCCGCGAGATGCGACCGAAGTCGCCGCAGACCGTGACCGTGCCCACCGCGCTCGAGCGCTCGGGCAACTTCACGCAGCCGATCGCCGGCGGCAAGAGCGTCACCGTGAAGGATCCCACGACCGGGCTCGCCTTCCCGGGCAACATCATTCCCGCGAATCGGATCCTGCCTTCGATGCAGGCCTACCTGAATTTGCTGCCCTCGCCGAACTACGGGAATACCGCGATTTCGGGCGGTAACTACAACTACATTTTCCAGGAGAGCCTGAACGTGCCGAAGCGCGATGAGACCGGCCGGCTGGATTTCAACGCGAGCGATAAGACGTCGATGTACATCCGCTACGGCTACTGGTGGGAAGACCAGCAGGGTGCCGCGGTTTCGGCGGGTAACTCGGCGTGGGGCTGGCTGCCCGATCACTACACTCCGGTGACCCAGACGGCGATCGCGTCGGTGACGCACATTCTGAATCCGAGCACCGTGATCCAGGCGTCGCTCGCGTATCAGCGATTCGTGGAGAACGGACCGCCGCTGAGCGACGCGCTGATGCAGGCGAAAAGCAAGACCGCGCTCGGGCTCAACATTCCGCAGTTTTTCCCCGAGAACAATCCTTACAACCTGGTGCCGGCTGCGACCTTCGGCGGAGTCACGAACGCAGCCAACCCGACCTACGCCTCGCGCTTCCCGCTGCGCGGCGTGGAGAACACGTACACGACGAACGTCAGCGCGAGCAAGGTCACCGGGCCGCATACCATCAAGACGGGCCTTTATGGGGAGCGATGGGCCGCGATGAAGGGGAATAACGGCACCAACTTCGCGGGCAGCATGGTGTTCACGCAGGACGGCAACAATCCGCTGGACACCGGCTACGCTTATAGCAACGCGCTGCTCGGGGTGCTCGATAACTACAGTGAGCCGTCGTCGCGCGCCGGGCTGTATGAGACCACCACGAGCCTGGAATGGTACGCGCAGGATACCTGGAAGATCTCGCGCAAACTGACGATGGATGCCGGCGTGCGATTCGCCTTTTCGCAGCCGTGGCACAGCCAGCACAATCAGGAGGCGGGGTGGGTGCCTTCGACCTGGAATCCGGCGAATGCCGCGATCCTGATGCAGCCCACGCTGGTCGGCACGACCCGCATGGGACTCGACCCGATCAGCAAAGCGACGTATCCGGCGGTCACAATCGGCGCTGTAGTTCCGGAGATGACGGGCAATTACGATGGCATCGTCTATCGCCGCGCCACACCCGACTATCCCCAGGGATTGCGCAATAACAGCGGAATCCGGGTCGCCCCGCGGCTCGGTTTCGCGTACGATCCGTTCGGCAATGGAAAAACCGTGATCCGCACGGGCGGCGGCGTCTTCTATAACATGCACGAAGCCGATAACTTCCCAAACGGGATCGCCTACACGCAGCCGATCCAATATAACTCGACGGTGTATTACACCTATCTCGACGGCTTGCTCGGCGCCAAGGGGCTGACATTCCCGGGGACGGTCCAGGGGTTCGACGCGCAGAACAAGACATCGGTGACTTATAACTTCAGCTTTAATGTACAGCGCGATATCGGGATGGGGACGGTGGTCGACGTCGCTTACGTGGGCGCGCTTTCGCGCCACCTGCAGGCGCGTGTCAACCTCAATTCGACGGCGCTCGGGACGAACTATCTGCCGACCAGCCGCGACGCGACTAACAAGAACGCGGTATTGCCCTCGCAGTTCCTGCGTCCTTACACCGGTTATGGCGACATCAACTACTACGCGAATGCGTATAGCTCGAGCTATCACTCGCTGCAGACCAAGGTGAACCGCCGCTTCCGGAAGAACCTGATGTACGGCGTGGTGTGGACGTGGTCGAAGACGATGGACTATGCCGACGCGAATGCCACTACGCTCTCCAACAACATCAGTCAGAAGATCTGGAACTACGGCGAGGCGGGTTACGATCACACGCACATTCTGCGCGTCTTCTGGAACTACAACTTCCCGAAGGCGAGCCGCCTCGTGAATACGAAATTGGTTCGTGGGGCGTTCGACGGCTGGCAGATTTCGGGAATTTACACGGCGCAGAGCGGCGCTCCGCTCGGCATCAGCGCATCGTACTCGCCGTCGCAGGACGTCACCGGCTCGACGGATGGCGGACGCCTGCTGATGGTCGGCGACCCCGTGCTGGCGAAATCGGACCAGAGCTTCTATCACGCGTTCAACACGGCATCGGTCGCGCCGGTGCCGTATGCCGTGTGCGAGAAGGCGAATCCCGATCCGATCTGCTGGGGCAATGCACCGAAGTATAGCTTCCGTGGACCCGGCATCAATAGCTGGGACAGTTCGTTGTTCAAGAACTTCTCGCTGACGGAGAAGGTGCGCGGACAGTTCCGTGCGGAGTTCTACAACGTTTTCAATCACACGAATTTTAATGGTGTGGATACGGCATCGAAGTACAATGCGGCGGGGCA
>JAOAPT010000607.1 GCA_025463045.1 Candidatus Solibacter sp. | reverse complement strand
ACGCAGGCGGAGGGGGTTGACGCGGCGCACCGGCTCGACGCGCGAACCGGCGGGCTCCGGCGCGTTCGGTTTCGGCGGCGCGGGCGGCCTGATGTTCATCGGCTGCGCGGGTGCGATCGGGGGTGCGGGCGGGGGTGCGGGCGCGGAGGGCAGAGCGTCTGACGGTGGCGCCACCACAGACGATGGCAGCACTTCGGGCTTGCGCGTAGCGATCGCGGCGAGCACGTGTTTGGTGATCTCGTCAACCATCGACGCCATCGACGCATCGAGCGCGACCGTCACGGCGGCTCGCACCTGCTCGCTATCCACCACGGCGATGAAAGGAGCGGCGGGCGGTTTGGCTTCCGGCGCAGTCGAGCGTGCGGCCCCCGGATGCGCGCTGCGATCCTTCGTGGCGGCTTCGGCAAGCGGCTTGACGGCGGCGGTGAGCGCGCTGGCTTCGAACGGCTTGCGCAGAACGCCATCGCTCTCGACGCGTTTCGCGTTCGCCTCGTCGAGCGTCTCGAGCACGCCGGCGGTGAGGATGACGCGCACGTGGCGATGGCGCGGGCTCATCTTCAGGTACTGGCAAATGTCGTAGCCGGTGCGGCCCGGCATGACGACATCGGCAATCACGACGTCGGGATCGACATCGTCGAGACGGATCAGCGCGGAGTCGGCATTGCTGACGGTGACGACCTCGTAGCCCTCTTCGCTCAGGATGCGCTCGCCCATACGCTGGGCGTGCGGGCTATCGTCGACCAGCAGGATGCGGCTCATTGTTTCGCCGGCGCGGCTGGGTCCTGGCCTGGATTCTGGCCTCCGGTCGGGGCGGCGGGGGGCTTGGCCTCGGGCTTCTGCTCCTGCTGCTTCTGCTGCTGCTGTTCCTTGGACTTTTTCTTCTGGTCCTTGACGGCCTGTGCCTGCTGCGCTTCCTTCTTCTTGCGGTCGGACTGCGCCTTCTTCACGGCATCGGTCTGCTTCTTGAGCGCCTCTTTGTAGGCCTTCTTCTGTTCCGCCGGAGTCATCGACGCCTGCTTGGCGGTTTCGTTGGGATCGGCGGCGGGCTTGGCGCCTTCGGCAGGCGCAGCGGCGGCCGGAGTCGCGGGTGCGGTAGCGTCGGGTGTCGAGCGCGCTTCCTTGCCTTCTTCGAGCGCCTTATTGCCCTCGCCGGGCTGAGTCAGGGTCACGTCATTGGTGCCGAGCGCGCCCGGTGTGGCGGCCGACGGGGGCACAGAGGCCGGAATCGTCGGACGATAGCCTTCCATCGGAGGCGTACCGGATTTCGCCGCGGTGCTCATGTTGGGACGAGAACTGAAGACCCCCCAGAAGTGGCTCATCATGCTCTGCTTGCTGCGGTTTTCCTGCTCGAACTTCATGCGGTTCAGAGCGACGGGGTCGGCCTCGGGCACGGTGCGCTTCATGACTTCGAGCTGCGCCTTGGCGTCCTCGGCGTGAATGCTGAGCGGGTAATCTTTCACGATGCGCTGATACGCGGTCACCTGTTGCGCCTCGAAACGGTCGCCCATGCGGTGGTAGCTTTCGGCGAGCTGCCAGAGCGCTTCATCGGCCTTGCTGTAAATCGGGAAGTGATCGGCGAGCGCCTGGAAGCGATTCGACGCAGCCGGGAAGCTGCCCTTCTTCTGATAGAGCGTGCCGACTTTGAACTCGCTTTCGGCGAGAGTTTCCTGAATGTCGCGGAGCTTCTGCTGCGCCAGCGGGGCGAACTTGCTATTGGGGAACTGGAGGATGAGCTGCTTGCATTCCTGCTCGGCCATCAGCGCGTGCTTGGGATCGCGATCCGCTTTATCCATCTGCTTGTAGTGGATGTCGCAGACCTTCTCCTGCGCTTCGGCGGCCTCTTCCATCGCCGGGTAGAACAGGATGAAATCCTTATACTCGGCTTCGGCCTGCGCCAGTCCATGAGCGCCACCTTCGCGAAACCAGGCATCGGCAATCGCGAGCTTGGCCTTGGCGAGATATTCGCTGGTGTCGTAGGTGTTGATCAGATTTTGCAGCAGGAGCCGCGCGATTTCAAACCGGCTGTGTTCGATATCGTTGATGGCTTTATCGAACAGGACTTTGTCGGGCTGCTGCGTGTCCTTGGTGATCGGGTTGTCGTACTTCTTGCGGCGAATCCCACAGCCGCCCAGAAGCACCGCAACCGCAATTACCGCGGCGGTAGAACGAATCGCGTTTCGGAACATCATCAATCCATCACCCCAAAATTGCTACTCACCCAATACTTCAGATCGTTACTCCAAATCGTTAGTTCAGATCGTTAGTTCAGATCGTTGCTTCAGATCTGGACCGCGGTGGCGTGCGCGGCGATCTCGCGCATTTCGCGCGTGGTCGCTTCCGGGTCCGGACTGTGAAAAATTGCAGACCCTGTGACGATCCAGTCACACCCGGCACGGACCACTTCGGCCAGATTCTCTTTGTGAACGCCGCCATCGATTTCGATTTGGAACGCTAACTTCTTTTCCCGCCGTAAGCTCTCCAATTTGCGTACCTTGTCCAGCACGTACGGAATGAACTTCTGGCCACCGAATCCGGGATTCACGCTCATAAGGAGCACGTAATCCGCCACTTCCAGAACATCTTCGAGAACGGCAACCGGGGTTGCCGGATTGAGCACCACTCCCGCCATCGCACCGCCCTTGCGAATCAATCCGAGCACGCCATCGAGGTGGCGCGCCGCTTCATAGTGCACCGAAATGGAGTTGGCGCCGGCCTTCGCGAAATCGCCGACGTACTTTCCGGGGTTCTCGATCATGAGGTGAACGTCGAGGTGGGATTTAGTGCACTTGCGGATGGATTCGACCACCGGCGGGCCGATGGTGAGATTGTCGACAAAATGGCCATCCATGACGTCCAGGTGGAGCATGCGGGCGCCACCGCGTTCCACGCGGGCGATCTCATCGGCCAATCGCGCGAAATCTGCGGAGAGGATGGAGGGAACGATTTCAATCATTTACAGATGCTTCTGATTTTATCACAGCAGCGTAGAATCCATCCCCGGCGTCGATGCCGGGAAGGCGCTGGATGCGGCCCTGCGAGGCGACCTGTTCGTTCTCTTCGGGTTCGAGCGAGCACGTCGAGTAGACCAGCGTTCCGCCGGGCGCGAGGAGCGCGAGCGCGTTGGCAAGCAGCGCGGATTGGCGTGCGTGGAGGTCGGCGAGATCTTCGGGTTTCAGTCGCCATTTGATCTCGGGATTTCGCCCGAGAGTGCCGGTGCCGGAGCAGGGAGCGTCGACCAGGATGCGATCGAAGCGCGACGCAAAAGGGAGCGGGTCCGTGCCATCGAGGACGACGAGATTAGGCGTGAGCGGCTTGAGTTGAACGAGGCGATGAAAGTGGAGATCGCAGGCGACGACGTGCACGCCGGCCTCGAGCGCCTGGGCGGTCTTGTTGCCGGGCGCGGCACAGAGATCGAGGAAGCGGTGACCGGGTTGGAGGTCGAGCAGCGGGACGATGGATTGCGAGCCGATGTCCTGCGTGCGGTCGCCGGCCGCTCCGATGCGGACGTACTTCTCGGGTTCCTGGAGAGCGGCGCGGGCGATGCCGAGGGCCGCGGATTCTCCATAGGCATGCTGCCATCGCGCGAGCAGCCACTCGGGGCACGAGTATTCGATTTCGCGGGTCGGCCAGAGGATCGGGTCGCGATCGACCTGGCGGAGGACGGCGTTGGCGAACCCGGCCGCGGATGTCTTGCGGGCGCGCTTGACGAGTTCGACGGATTCCTTGACGGCGGCGTGGGGAGGGATGCGCTCGAGATAGCGAATCTGGTAAATGCCCATGCGGAGGGCCGTGCGGACTTCGGCGTCGAGTTTGCGGGAGCGTCCGGCGTAGTGGGCGATTAAGAAGTCGAGCTGAGCGCGATAACGAAGGACGCCGAAGACGATTTCGGAGGCGAGCCCGGCGTCGCGGGATTCGAGATCGGCGGTGCGGGAGAGGAGCAGGTCGCTCGCGTAGCCGCCGGATTCAACAAGCTGAAGAATATCGAAGGCAGCGACTCGGGCGGGGGCGATGGGCATCCTTCTCTATGATCGTTCAATTGTTCTGGATGATGCGTTTTACTTCCATAGTGGGGTGTTGGAAGTTCAGAAGAAGGCAGAGCGGGAGATGCGATGCGTGCAGATAATTGAGACATTGGGCCATGTGCTCGCGCGTCAGGCGCTCCGCGCATTTCAATTCAATAACCACAGTCTTCTCGACGACCAGGTCTGCGAAGTATTTGCCAACGCAGCAGTCCTTGTACATCACGGAGAAGGTCACCTCCTCTTCGGCGGAGAGTCCGCGCAGGTAGAATTCGTGCATCAGGGCGCGAGAATAGACCTTCTCGAAAAATCCGGTGCCGAGAGTGTTGGACACCTCGATGGCGGCACCAAGGATTTTGCCGGTGAGAGACTCATGGATAAGCATAGCTTTGTAAATGGGTGGGTTCGGCGGGAAGAATGTCTCAAAGAATTGTTGGCAACGGATAATCACGGATGAACACGGAAAAAATATTCGTTTGTGTTATCCGTGTTCATCCGTGATTATCCGTGGCCAACAATGCCTTAGGAAATGGTACGTTCGAGAAATGCCTGGCATCCAGCGCGCAGGGGTTACGGTCACGGTGCTTGTCTCTTTGACGGTGCTGATGCTGGGGTCGGCGGGGTTTATTACGGAAGCATTTGCCGGGGCGGCGGCGAGTTTCGGCAGTGCAACTTGGCGTCGAGCGGAAATTCATTCCGGCGGCGATTTGCCTGGGCGTCGTCATCGCGTGCTTGCAGCGCTGCGCGCCGGAGTGCGCTGGCACCTTTCGCCGGCAGCGGCGTGGACTGCGGTGGGCGTAACTCTGATCATTTGGCGGCAATGCCATAATCGAAGCAGTGGATCTCGAAAAAACGCTGCTGCATAAAGTAGGGGAAGCGATTCATCGATTCAAGATGATTCGCGATGGGGACCGGGTGGCCGTGGCGCTTTCAGGCGGCAAGGACTCGGCGACAATGCTCGAAGCGCTGCTGCTTTTGCAGAAGCGCGCGCCGATCGATTTCTCGGTCGTCTCGTTTACGGTGGAACAGGGCAAGTTTCTACGGCCCATCGAACCGATCGGTGAATACCTGAAGCAGCGCGGAATTCCGTGGACTTATTTTCGCGACGATCCTTCGATGAGACTACTCGAGGAGCAGCCCGATCACGGGTGCGACCTGTGCAGCCGCTACCGGAGGCGCGCGGTGTACGAAATCGCCCGCGATCTCGGGGTCAACGTCATCGCCTTCGGCCACACCGCGGACGATTTCTGCGAAGCGCTGCTGCGCAATACGATGTTCACCGGCAGACTGAGTTCCCTGCCCCCGGTGACCTGGTCGCGCAATAAGGATTACCGGCTGATCCGGCCACTGTGCTTCGTCACCGAGGACATCACGACGGCGTACGCGGAATCGATGGGAGTGCCGGTAATTCCCTGCGGCTGCTCACAGCGGACGGGTACCGTGCGGCGCGCGCTGCGCGATATGTTCGCCGAATTAGAACGGGAACATCCGCATCTGAAAGAGACCATGCTCTCCGCGATGGGAAATGTCGATACTTCGCGCCTCCTGGACCCGCGTTTTCTGAACGTGGAGGCCGAAACAGAAGCCCACGAATTGTTCCCGATTGTCACCGAAATGTAATCGTCGCTCGATTGACCCTGAGCGTGCATACCGTATACCATGAAGCTCTCACAATTCATGTCCAACTTATGAGATTGCTGCCACGCGAAGAGAAGTTTTACCACCTGTTTCTCAAACAGGTGGAGATCATCTCGGAGGCTACGCGGTTGCTGCTGGAAGGCCTCCGGGGTGGCAACGCGCGCCTGGCCGGCGTCGCCACCGAAATCAACGTGCTGGAACATCGTGGAGATGAAGTCATCCACGAATTGTTCACGCGGTTGAACCAGACCTTCATCACTCCCATCGATCCTGAAGACATCCACAATCTTTCTTCGGCGCTCGACAACGTGCTGGATGGAATCGAAGACACGGCGCACCGCCTGGTGTCCTATAAAATCGACCCCATCCCGGCGACGATGATCAAGCTCTCGGAGATTGTCGCGAGTTGCGGGAAGGCGTTGAAGATGGCGTTCGAAGCGCTGGAAAAGAATGGGCCGATCATGGAGCACTGCATCGAGATCAATCGCCTCGAAAACGAAGCGGACCTGATCGGCAGAAGCGCCGTGGTGGAACTGTTCGACAAGGAAACCAATCCGATCACGCTGATCAAGCTGAAGGAAGTGTACGAGTTCTTCGAGGCGACCATCGATAGCTGCGAAGACGTCGCCGACGTTTTGCAGAACGTAGTGGTTAAGAACAGCTAGCATGTCGGTTCTCACACTCGCCGTCCTGATCATCCTGATCGCGCTGGTATTCGATTACATCAACGGCTTTCACGACGCGGCAAATTCGATCGCCACCATTGTGGCGACGCGGGTCCTGACTCCCTTTCAAGCGGTGGTGTGGGCCGCTTTTTTCAACTTCGTCGCAGCGTTCCTATTCAGCACGGCCGTGGCTAAAACCATTGGCACGGGCTTCGTGGATGTCAACCTGGTCACACCTTACGTGATTATGGCAGGACTCTTAGGCGCTATCGTCTGGGATCTCATCACCTGGTGGCTCGGCCTGCCCACCAGTTCGTCCCACGCCCTGATTGGAGGTTATGCCGGCGCGGCCATCGTGCGGGTGGGCCTCTTGCGCGGGTTCGACCACGCACTCGACGCACTGAACGTGGGGCCAACCGGCGAATGGCCCTTCACCCTGAAGATGATCATTGGCGCGCCGCTCATCGGCATGGTATCGGCTTACATCCTGATGGTGTCGGTGTACTGGCTGTTCCGCAACTCAACGCCCTCGAAGATGGACAAGTATTTCCGCAAGTTGCAGTTGCTTTCCGCTGCCACCTTCAGTCTCTCCCATGGCGCGAACGACGCGCAGAAAACCGCCGGCGTCATCACGGGCGTGCTGTACGCATCCAAGTACCTCAAGACCTTCGATGTGCCCCTATGGGTGATCCTGGCCGCGCACTCGGCGATCGCCTTGGGAACCCTCAGCGGCGGCTGGCGCATCGTCCGTACTATGGGAGGGCGCCTCACGCGGCTCAAGCCGCGTAGCGGTTTCTGCGCCGAGACCGGCGCCGCCATCAGCGTGCTGCTCTCGACTTACATGGGAACACCCGTCTCCACCACTCACGCCATTGCCGGGGCCATCGTCGGCGTGGGGAGCATTCAACGCATGAAGGCCGTGCGCTGGGGGATCGCGACCAACATCGTTTGGGCGTGGATCCTGACGATTCCGGCGGCGGCTACGATCGCCGGGCTATCGTACTGCCTTCTTCATCTGACGATCGTGAAGTAGCCGCGGCCTCGTCCATCACCCATTCGGCAAGCAGGGCGCTGGCGCCGCTCGACACCGGTTCCAGTCCGCGGAGCACGGCGGTGACGAAATCTTCCACACAGGGATAGTGCAGATTCTTTGGCGCGGGAACCGATTCCGCGCCGCCCGGGTAAACCAGGTCCGGGCCGTTCAACGGGCTCAGGTCGATCTCGCCATCGGTGCCGCGGACGCGGAATTCGTCGCGCGCGATGTGCGAATTCCACCGCACGTCGATCACGCCTCGCACCCCGCTCTGGTACCCCACCATCAGGGTGGCGTTGTCTTCCACTTCGATGGGCTGCACCAGGGTGGAGAGGAGCCCGCGGACGAGCACCGGCTTGCCGAACAGGTAATTCATCAGGTCAATCCGGTGGGAGGCGATGTCGCGGAGCGGACCGTGGCCGGCCTGAGCGGGGTCGGCAAGCCACGGGCGGGAGGTCTCGAGCGGATTAAACCAATCGTGCGCGGTGGCTTCGGCGATCAGAGGGCGGCCGATCACGCCGCCTTCTATCAGTAGACGGGCGCGTTCCACCTTTGGATATTTGCGGCGGTAGTAGGCGATGCCGAGCTTCCGTCCGGCCTCGTCGGCGGACTTGACCATTGTCTTGGCTTCGTGGTAGGTCACCGCCATCGGCTTTTCACAAAGCACATCGCGCCCGGCACGAAGAGCGGCGATGGTTTGAGACGCGTGTAAAAATACAGGAGTTGCAATGTAAACGGCTTGCGCATCACATTCTGCAAGGGCAGAGTGCAAATCATTCCACGAAGGAACGCCATATGCATTGGCCTTGACAGGATCTCGCGTTACAATACCCGCCAAACGACTGCGAGGCTCGGCCAAAATTGCCGGAATTACCCGTTTACGAGTGATATCGCCGATGCCGGCTACCAGCCAGGAGAGCATATATTACTACGCTAACACCCATAACTTCGGCAAGTGTTTCAAAACGCACTTCGCGTATGGATGGCACGAAACGTGCCTAGGTACACCGCGTAACTGGGCACTTGGAAACAGCTGCACAGTTTCAATTTGCTTCCAAAGAGGATAGTACCGATGGCTACAACGTTGGTTAGAGTCGAACCCAAGAAATCCCTCGAGGATCCCCTCTCCTATCTGCCTTGCTCCAGCGTGCTGGCGTTCGGCAAAGGTGAGATTATATACAGCCACGACCAACCGCACAGTGATTTATATCTCGTGCTCACCGGGACGGTCAAGGTGACGCGGGTGTCCGACCATGGCAACCTCTTGCTGGTTGATCTTTACGGGACAGATGAATTCTTTGGGGAAGCATCGTTCGTGAACCCGATTTCGGCTTCCGAACAGGCCACGGCCCACCAGCACACGACGCTGATGGCGTGGAAGGCGAGCGAAATCGAAGAGCTGATCCAGAAGCGTCCGCGACTCGCGGTGGCACTGCTGCAGGCCTTCGGACAGCGCTCGATTAACCTCACCCAGCGTCTCGAGAGCCTCTCGACCGACCGGATCGACCGGCGCCTGGCACGCTCGCTGCTGCGCTTCGCGGAACGTCTTGGCAAGCCGCTCGACGATGGTGGGATCCAGATGGACCCGTTGACGCATGAACTGCTGGCGCAATACGTGGGGACGTCGCGCGAACTGATCACGTGCCACATGACGAAGCTGCGTCGTCAGGGATATCTGCAATACTCGCGGCGTTCCATCGTGCTGCATGCGGACGCACTGCGCGCGATGATTCGCGAGAATAATTAGCTGCGCCGCGGTCGTTCAGATGCCGGTTGGACGCGAGTCCGAGATCGCGGCGCGCCGAGTGTGCGCGCCGCAAGTTTCTGTGGGTCTGCGTTGCCGGAGTGGAGTGCGTCGCGATTGAAGTTCCAACCTTGTGAGCCTCCACCCGCGAGGTGAGAAAGTCGTTCAAATTCGCGCGCGTCCTCGCTCGCCGTTGACAATTCTTCCAAGTACTCCCCAATTAACTGATTGAGGCAGAGCGTCCACTTCATATTCACGTCGTACCTGCGGACAT
>JAOAPT010000606.1 GCA_025463045.1 Candidatus Solibacter sp. | reverse complement strand
GCGAGCAGGGTGAGGTGTACGCGCGGGCCCGAGAGCGCGGATTCGGTGATTTCGCCGGAAACGGAATCGAGCTTGAGGACGCGTCCGGAGCAGGTGGGCAGGTCGGGGATCGCCTCGCGCAGGGCCGTGGGGAAGGCGATGGTGTTAGTCTCCGGCGACCAGCGGCGGCGAGCGACGGTCTGGCGGGCGAGTGCGTTCGACATACCCGTAGTTTACCTGGCAGGGTTTACTTCGCGGGGACGCGGCGGCGGAGGGAACTTTCCGACCAGCGGCGCGCCTTGCCAGCGGAGAAGGCAATGCCGGGCAGTACAAGAGGAAGATCAGTGCGAAGACGCGGCGAGGTCGGCGGCGCCTTCTCCGACCTGTTGACGCCACATCGCGTAGTAGAGTCCCTTGTTGGCGAGGAGTTCGGTGTGGCGACCGAATTCGACGATGCGGCCGCGCTCGAGCACATAGATGCGATCGGCATGGAGCACGGTGGAAAGGCGGTGCGCGATCAGGCAGGTGATGGCGTCGCGGCTGGCGGCGACGTCGCGGATGGTCGAGCTGATCTCCTCTTCGGTGAGGGAGTCGAGCGAGGATGTGGCTTCGTCGAACACGAGCAGGCGCGGGCGGCGGAGCAGGGCGCGCGCAATCGAGAGGCGTTGTTTCTCGCCGCCGGAGACTTTGACGCCGCCTTCGCCGATCACGGTATCGAGGCCTTTGTCGGCACGTTTGAGCAGGCTCTGCACGGAGGCCTGCGTGAGGACTTGCAGGCACTCCTCGTCGGTCGCGTCCGGACGGACGAAGCGGAGATTTTCGCGAATCGATCCGGAGAACAACTGCGCGTCTTGAGTGACGAAACCGATATTGTCGCGGAGGTCTTCGATCGCGATCTGGTTCTCGGGAACATCGTTGTAAAAAATGTGGCCGCTCTCGGGGCGGTAGAGGCCGACGAGCAGTTTGACGAGCGTGGTCTTCCCCGCCCCGGACGGGCCGACGAAGGCGATGGTCTCGCCGCGCTCAACTTCGAAGCTGATGTCGGAGAGCGCGGGCTTGTTGGCCGATGGATGCTGGAAGGTGACATGGTCGAAGCGCAGGCTGTCGAGCGACTCGAGGTGAACGGGATTGTCGGGGCGCGGTTCGGGCGGCAGGCTGAGGATGGCCTCGAAGTTGTTGAGGGAGACTTCGGTTTCGCGGTAGACGTTGATCACGTTGCCGAGTTCCTGGAGTGGTCCGAAAATGAAAAACGAATAAATGAAGAGCGAGAAGAACTGGCCGACCGTGATTTGCTGCGTGAAGATCAGGTAGAGCATCAGGAAGAGAATCGAGGTGCGAAGGAGATTGACGAAGCTGCCCTGGATGAAACTGAGGCTGCGCAGATAGCGGACCTTCTTCAGTTCGAGTTTGAGAATCTTGTCGGTGGTGGCGTTGAGGCGTGCGATCTCCTGCTTCGCGAGCCCGAGACTCTTGACGAGTTCGATGTTGCGCAGGGATTCGGTGGTGGCTCCGGCGAGCGCGGTGGTTTCCTTCACGATCACCTTCTGCACTTCCTTGATCTTGCGGCTGAGGATGGAACTCAGGCCGCCGAGCAGCGGGACGGTGCAGAGGTACGCGGGCGCAATCGCCCAATGCACGCGAGTGGCGTAGACCATCACGAAGGCGAGCCCGATCAAGGTCGTGAAGACGAGGTTGACGGAGACGGAGATGAGCTTCTCGACGTCGGTGCGGACCTTCTGCAGTTTGCCGAGCGTCTCGCCGCTGCGCTGATCTTCGAAAAGCGTGTAGGGCAGTTCGAGCGAGTGGCTGATGCCATCGGCGTAGATGCGCGCTCCGACCTGCTGGGTGATCAGGTTCACGCAGTAGTCCTGGAAATTCTTGGCGACGCGGGAGACGAAGGCAACTCCGACCGCGGCTCCGAGAAGAACGCTCACCCCGCGCAGGAATCCGGCCTGCGTGTAGGAGTGGTATTTGGTCGCGTAGGAATCGATGATGTGCCGGAAAATATACGGATCCAACATCGAGAAGATCTGGTTGATGGCGGCGAGAACGAGAGCCGCCACGGCCAGTTTCCAGTAGTCCCTCAGATACCCATAGAGAATGCGCATGCGTGTCCTTCTATTGTCGCCCGAACGGCGGGGAGTTATCATCGGGGCGAAGATGCAGGGGCGAATATGCGAACTCTACTGGCGATTCTTGTGTGGGCGGGCGCGCTGCATGCGCAGGCGGTCCGGGTGCAACTGGTAACGGGCGGGCATAATCACGACATTTCGTTTTACGAGGCGTTTCAGGGCAATCGCGATTTCAAGATCGATGTGAATCCGCACCCGGGCGCGTTTCACGGCGATCTGCGGAAGAGCGTCGACGTGCTCGTGCTCTACGATATGACGGACATGGATGGCGAAGTCGAGCGGAAACATCTGCGCGAGTTCGTGGAAGCGGGGAAAGGCCTGGTCGTGCTGCACCACGCGATCATCGACAACCAACACTGGCCGTGGTGGTACGAGGAGGTCACGGGCGCGCGGTACATGCTGAAGGCGGAAGGCGCGATGAAGGCGTCGACTTACGAGCACGATGTGCCGATGAAGGTGCGGGTCATGGGGCAGCATCCGGTGACGGAGGGGATCGGGGATTTCGCGATCGTGGATGAGGTGTACAACTTCATGTGGCGATCGCCGAAGACGAAGGTGCTGCTGGAGGCTAATAAGCCCGAGGGCGAGAAGGCGGTCGCGTGGATCGGACCGGGCGAGAACTCGCACGTGGTGGTGATTCAGCTCGGACACGGACGCGAGGCGCACGAGAATGCGAATTATCGGCGATTGGTGAGGAATGCGATTCTGTGGGCAGCGGGGAAGCCATGAGATACACGGTCATCATCGAGCACTATGGGAATAACTATGGCGCGTACGTTCCCGATTTGCCGGGCTGCGGCGCCACCGGCGCTACTGAGGCGGAAGTCACCCGCAATATCCAAACCGCCATCGAGAATCATCTGAAGAGTATGCGGGAGGATGGCGATCCGATTCCGCAGCCGACATCGAAAGT
>JAOAPT010000334.1 GCA_025463045.1 Candidatus Solibacter sp. | reverse complement strand
ATGAATAGATCCTGGATCGAGGTTGACGGCTCTTATGCCGATCCGCCCACCCAACGCGATGAAGAACCGAGCCGCCAATCCGAACCGCGACC
The DNA here is from genome assembly GCA_025463045.1 of Candidatus Solibacter sp. Classification (GTDB taxonomy): domain Bacteria; phylum Acidobacteriota; class Terriglobia; order Bryobacterales; family Bryobacteraceae; genus Solibacter. Next base: position 15,567 of record JAOAPT010000334.1, on the reverse strand, counting down.
GTCAGGAAGCGGTGGCCACGTGACCACCGCTCCGTAACCGTCGCGGCTCCGATTGGTGTGCGTTCTTTAACGGAGGGGTCGCGTGGTTCGGCGGCAGCGCTCCATTAATGCTCGCGGGTCGGATTGCGGCGTGTTCTTCAACGGAGTTCTTCATGGCCCCGTTCGGGGCCGCAACAAGGGATGAAAATGCACGATGCTTTTAGGCGCGTCATTTTCATGGGAGCGGTAGCGTGGTTCGGTGCAATCGCTGCCGCAACCGCTCCGCCCGCCGCTTACCGCAGCGTCACAGGCTTGCCGCCCTGCTCTTTACTCCTCTGCGCGGCGTCCATGAACGCGAAGATCTCCAGCGTCTCCTCGTTCGAAACCGGCGGCTTACCAGTTTCGAAGAACTTCACGATCTCCACCACCAGCGGGCGATAGTCCGTGGCCTGCGCGGCCTTCGGGTGGCTCTCCACCGACTCGCGTCCGCGGAATGCGATCGCGCCGTAGTCGCTATAAGGGCGCACGGCGTTGACCGTGCCTATCCGGCCATCCTTCCACCGGCAGGTGATCACGTCGCCGTCGTTCCCCGCGATCCGCGTCACGCTCTCGCATCCCGTCCCCATGATCGTGAACAGCAGTTCGACCGGGTGGATCGCGTACCACGCAAGCTCCAGCGGATGATGCGCCTCAAACGGCCCGGGTCCCCACGTGACAGCGCCCGTAAGATTCGGAAGTTTCATCGTCGTACCGATCGCGCCGAAGCGCAGGCTCGACGAGCTGAACCACGGCACGCCCGCCGCCTTCGCCAGGCGCGCGATCTCGCGAGCGTCTTCCAGCGTCGCCGCCAGCGGCTTGTCGATGAACAGCGGCTTGTGCGCAGCGATCACCGGTTTCGCCTGCTCGAGATGCACGCGCCCATCGACGCTCTCGATCAGCACGGCGTCCACCTTCGTCAGCAGCGTCGCGATGTCGGGGACGATCTCCACGCCGTATTTCGTGCGTACGTCTTCCGCGTACTGGTCGATCCGGTTGATGCTCTCGGGGATGTCTTTGCTTCCGCCTTTGTACGCGGCCACCACGCGCGCACCGGCGATGTGGTCGGGCGCCGCGGGGTCGCCATTCAGCAATTTTGCGAACGCCGGGACGTGCGACGTGTCGGTGCCGATGATCCCGACCCGGATATCCGCGGCGGGCGCGCAGAGCGCGAAAATCAAGAGTGCGAACGATGCCTTCACGCTGGCATTGTACACTGAGGAACGAGACCGCGTAATTCTCACCTGAATGGATCTCACCACTCCCCTCACTTACGTCAAAGGCATCGGACCGGCGCGCGCCGCGATGCTCGAAGCCAAAGGCCTGACCACGGTCGAGGACCTGCTCGGCTACGTGCCGTTTCGCTACGAAGACCGCAGCAACATGAAGACCGTCGCGCAACTGGCGCCCGGCGAGATGGCGACCGTGATCGCCGAGGTGCGCTCGGTCAAAATGAGTGGCTTCAAACGCCGCAGTCTGGGGATGTTCGAGGCGCGCTTTACGGATGCTTCGCGCGCCATTGTGGTCGGCAAGTGGTTCCACGGCGGCTACCTCGCCAACGTGTTCGCCGAGGGCATGAAGGTCGCGCTCTTCGGCAAGGTGGAGTTCGATAGCTACGCGGGCGAGCTCACCATGCTGCATCCCGAATTTGAAATCCTCGGCGGCGACGATGAGGATGGCGAAGCCGCGCTCCACGTCGGCCGCGTGGTGCCGATCTACGAGGGCGCGGGCAAGATGACGACCAAGATTCTCCGCACCCTCACGCACCGCATCCTGGGCGAGATCGCACCGCTGGACGACGCGCTGCCGCAGTTCCTGAAGGACCGCCTCAAGATGCCCAACCGGTGGCAGGCCGTCCGCGATATCCACTTTCCGCCGCCCGATAGCGACCTGCGCCTGCTCAACGCCTTCCGCTCTCCCGCGCAATTCCGCCTGATCTTCGAGGAGTTCTTCTGGCTCGAGTGCGGCGTAGCGCTCAAGCGCAGCAAAGCGCGCAGCATGCCCGGTATCGCGTTCGAACTCCACGAGCGCGTCCGCGAGCAGATCAAGGCGATGCTGCCCTTCAAGCCCACCGGAGCGCAGAAGCGCGTGCTCAAGGAGATCGCCGCCGATATGGCGGAGCCGCATCCGATGAATCGTCTGTTGCAGGGCGACGTCGGCAGCGGCAAGACGATAGTCGCGGCGGAAGCGGCCGTGATCGCGATCGAGAACGGGTACCAGGTCGCGGTCCTCGCGCCCACCGAAATCCTTGCGACGCAGCACAGTTTCACTTTCAAGCGAATTCTCGGCAAGCTCGGCTACGTCACAATGCTGCTCACCGGAAGCTTCAGCGCCCGCGAGAAGACGCAGATGAAGAAGCTGCTCGCGGAGGGCCTGGTGCACGTCGCGATCGGCACGCACGCGCTCATTCAGGAGGACGTGGAGTTCAAGAATCTGGGCCTCGCGATCATCGACGAACAGCATCGCTTCGGTGTGCTCCAGCGCCTTGGGCTCGCGAAAAAGGGCGCCACACCGGACATCCTCGTGATGACTGCGACCCCGATTCCCCGCACTCTCGCGATGACGATGTATGGCGACCTCGACGTCAGCATCATCGACGAGATGCCCCCCGGCCGCAAGCCGATCGTCACCAAACACTCCACCAGCGACCGCATCGAGCAGGTGCTGAGCTTCGTCAAGAAGCAGATCGAAGAGGGACGGCAGGCGTACGTTGTCTACCCGGTCATCGAGGAATCCGAAACGCAGGCGATGAAGGCGGCGCAAAAGGAATACGAGCACCTCTCGCAGGAGGTCTTCCCCGATATCGCCGTCGGGCTGATGCATGGGCGCCTGGGTTCCGAAGAAAAGGAATCCGTGATGCAGCGGTTCAAGGAAGGGCACATCAAGATTTTAGTGTCGACCACCGTGATCGAAGTGGGCGTGGACGTGCCGAACGCGAGCGTCATGGTGGTCGAGCAGGCGGAGCGTTTTGGCCTCTCGCAGTTGCACCAACTGCGCGGACGCGTCGGCCGCGGCGCCGAGCAGAGCTACTGCATTCTGGTGACAGAGAAGATGAACGATACCGCACGCGAACGCATCCGTACGCTCGTGGAATCCACGGACGGCTTCTACATTTCAGAGATGGATTTGAAGCTGCGCGGACCCGGCGAATTCTTCGGGACCAAACAATCGGGCCTGCCGAGCCTGCGCGTCGCGAACATTCTGCGCGATACCGAAATTCTAGAGGTCGCGCGCCGCGAAGCCGTCGACTTCATCGCGCGTCCCCCTTCAGAGGAAGACCTGCGACGCGCCGTCGCCTACATTCGCGATCACTGGCAGCGGCGCTACGGCCTCGTGACGGTGGGCTGATGCGGATCATCTCGGGAGAGTTCCGTTCGCGGCGGCTCAAGAGTCTGCCCGGAGATGCCACACGGCCCACGTCGGACCGGTTGCGCGAGACGATCTTCGACATCCTCCAGACGCGGATCGAAGGCGCGGTCTTCGTCGACGCGTATGCCGGCACGGGCGCCGTCGGCATCGAAGCGTTAAGCCGCGGCGCGCGCCACGTATTCTTCCTGGAAAAAAATCGCGCGGCGCTCGATGCCATCCGCCAGAATCTCGCGACATTGAATGCCGAGCGCCGCGCCACTGTATACGCCGGTGCGGCGCTGCTCACCCTCGCGCGCTGTCGCACCGCCGATATCGTCTTCCTCGATCCTCCGTACGACCTCGAGCAAGAGTACTCCGCCGGGCTTGAGGTGCTCGGCGCCGATCCGCCGGCCCTCACCATCGCGCAGCATTCCATTCGGTTGAAGCTGGCCGATCGGTACGGCAAGCTCGAGCGCACGCGCCTTCTCAAGCAGGGCGACAACGCCCTGAGCTTCTACGCGCCCGCCGACCTGACTACCGCGCCGAGCCCCTAATCGGAGCACGGTGGTCGCCCGGGAGTGACCACCGCTTGCTGACGCGCGCGGCTCGGATTGGAGTGTGTTCTTCAGCGGAGCAGGTCGCCCAATATGCAGAGGATCCGAGCCCCTAATCGGAGCCGCGACCGTAAGGGAGCGGTGGTCGCCGAAGAGTGCCACCGCTTGGTTACCGCGCCCCCCACTCCGTCCGTTCTACAAATACCGCCGGACCTGGTCGCGAAATCTTGTGTAGACCCAGCTCACTCCGACCAGCAACAGCCCGAGCACAATGAAGCTGAAGATGCGCGGCAGCGTGTCCAGATTGCGCAAGTCCCACAGGAAGAGCTTCAGGATGCAGCCCAGCAGCAGCACTAGTCCCGATAGCCGCGGCACGCGATCCAGCAGCACAAAACCAGCCACCAGCAACACCGCGCCCTCCAACCCCCACGCCACCGTCAGCATGCTTCCGGAGACCTCGTGGTAGATCAACGCAGCGAGCAGCGTAGCCGCCAGGAGCGAGTCGTACAGTCGCGCCCTCGTGCCGCGCGGACGCCGGAGCATCGCAACCCAGTACCCCGCAATCACCGGCGCAATCGCCGCGATTGCGTGGGTGGAGCCAAGATCGATCCCGACGCAACGCACGAACACCACCGCGCTGACGATCAACGACTGCACGCGCAGGCTCTTGCGATCGAACTCGGCGAGCAGGATCGCGACCACTACCCACGCCGCACTCACCGCGGCGGCCGGTAGCACCGCGAGCAGGCCGGCCATCAGGAACAACGTGGCCGGAAACGCCGCGACGTCGGTGATCGTGCCGTCCCCTTCTTCCAGCGCCCGCCACGCGAAGCCGTAGAGAAGCATCGCCGCAGTCAACGATATTGCGTTCGACAAATCGAACGTAGCGACGCGCGCGGCGCCCGCCAGCGCCACCAGGCACGCCTGCACGCGGAATTCGCGCGGCCGATCGCGCAGGCCCGCTTCCAGCAGCAACAGCGCGAGCCCGAGCCACGCCACCCCGAGATACTCGCCAGGAACCAGTCGCCAGATCAATGCCGCTGCGCCCAGCGACGCGCCCACCGATGCCGCCAACCGTAGCGCCTCGCGTTCGGCATCGCCAAAACGTTCGCGTCCGCTCAAGAGCGTGCAGTGGACTAAGGCGTATGCCACCGCCACACCAAGCGCCAGCGACAGCGGAGGCGGAGGGAAATAAATCGCGGTCCCCACCACTCCGGCCATCGCCAGCAGATAGCCTTGCATGCGGAAGTCGAACAGGCGCCGCCACCACCCGACGGCGAACGGGCCCATCGCCATCATCATCCATGCCCGGCCTCGCCACGGTCCATGCGCTTCGAACCCGGCGATCAGAGCTGCCAGCGCCGCGGCCGCATAGCCGTACCAGACCTCCGAAACCTGAAGCGCGCGATTCAAATAGAACAGCACGACCGTGAGCGCCGCCACGGGCTCCCACGTGTGCGCCGGCAAAGTCGCGACGTCTTCGAACAGCAACACGCCGAGCTCCAGCACGAAGATCGCGCCCGCCAGCCTCCGCAGATAGACGGAGCGGAAGCGCACGCCGGCCAGGTAGTAGACTTCTCCTTCGATCACCAGCGCGAACGGCACCCATGCACCGTGGAGCTTGAGCAGGATCGCGGCGGTCGCAAGCGCCGCGTTCAGCAGCACCGCGGGACGCCAGCGGTCTGCCCTGGCGCGCACCACCGTGCTGCCTAGATAGAGCACGGCCGCACCGGCGGCGAATTGCCACATATCGTCCGGCGCGCTGTTCACCCATTTGGCGCTGGAAAGCAGCAGGAATCCGAGAGCGTTCAACGGCAGCAGCCACACGTCCGGGCGAATCAGATCGAAGGCTTCGAACACCAGCCAATAGACCAGGAACAGCGCCTGCGTCTGCCACAACGCGGAGCCCGTATCCTTGTGCAAGGCGCACGTCACGTACGTGGCGACGAGCCCGAAGACGGCGAAGCGGCTCCACGCATTGCGGTACGAGACGTAGAGCAGCGAGGCCGCCAGCGGGATCACAACGATCACGCTGAACGTCGTGACCTCGGAAATTGCCAGGGTCACGAACGCCAGGAAATAGGCGAGGCCGGTGACCGTCTGGGAACGGTATTTCAGCGAGTGCACGATCATCCCCGCGACCACCGCCAGCAGCATCACGGTCGCGACGAGTGCGTTATCCACCACCTTCGCCGCTGGGATGGCGTGCATCGCATACACCGTGGTGTAGAGCGCCGCCCATCCGCCGCCGATCAAGCCGTAAGAAAACGTTCGGTACTGCTCACGCCGTTCGAAGATCACGCCGGCGGCGAGCATCGCGAAGCTCACGCCCATACTCAGCGCGATTCGCCCCGCGGGTCCCATCTCCGTGTACGCATATTTGAGTCCCAACGCCAGCGCGAAGACGACGATCAGGATGCCGATCTTGTTCGTCCAATTCCCGCCGATCAGCGCTTCCCATTCTTCGCTGCTTCGCGTCCCGTGGACTTCCGGCGCAGGCCGCTCGACCGGTGGAGGCGCGGGCGCGGGCGGCTCGGCCACCAGAAATTCTTCCGAGGCTACCGGCGGTCCAACAATCACCGGCAGTGGTTCGGGTGTCGGCGAAGGCGGCGGCTCCGGCTCGGGCGAAGTCGGGGCCACGCTCGGTGGCGCGTAAGCCCGCGCGTAGTCCGGCACTGCCGCGCGCTCCAAGGCGCCGAGCCTCGCCTCGATCGCCACAAACCGCTCGCGGATGAACAACCAGCGAACCACCAGTACCGTCATCAAAAAGCCAAAGAGAATAATTTCCATGACGAGTTCCTTGGGAACAATCGGGTCGTAGGCCTACAATCAGGCCGTAACGGACATCTGCTGCGCGCGTGCCTTTACGCCGCGCAGATCGAGCTTGCCCGTGCCAAGCTGCGGCAGAGCTTCCACCTGATAGATATTCTCGCGCTTCGGCACCCACAAGCGCGGCATATCGCTTTCCGATAGTCGCTGCCACAACTCCGCGGGCGTGAGACTCGGCTGCACGTAAAGGACCACCAGGCGCTCGCCGCGCTGCTCGTCCGGAATCCCGGTGACCACACACGGAGCATCGCCCAACACCTGGATTAGCGCGTCTTCCACGCGGATGTGCGGCACCATTTCCCCGGCGATCTTGCTGAAGCGCGAGAGCCGGTCCGTGATCCGCAGAAATCCGTCGTCGTCCAGCAGCGCGATGTCGCCCGTGATGTACCACCCGTCGCGAAAGACCTCCGCCGTGCGCTCCGGCTGATTCAGGTAGCCGAGCATACGATTGCTCCCCTTCACCAGCAGCAGCCCTTCCGTGTTCGGCGGCAGCGCGGCGAACGTCACCGGGTCGACGATCCGCACCGCGACTCCCGGCAGCGGATGTCCCACGCTCCCCGGCTTGTTCGCCGTCTGGCTGTCCTTCCCTCCGTTGAAATTCGGCGCATTCACCGCGATCACCGGAGACATTTCCGTGCAGCCGTACCCTTCCAGCAATTCGACGCCGAACTTCTCGCGAAACGCATCGGCCACCGGCTGGCGTAATTTCTCCGCGCCCACCAGCACGTACTTCAAGCTGGCGAACTGCTCCGCGGTGCACTTCCGCGTATACGTCGAACAGAACGTCGGCGTCGAAAGCAGCAGCGTCGCCTTGTGTTTCTGCACCAGTTCGCCGACCGCCTTCGCATCCGTCGGGTTCGGATGATAGACCACGCCGCAGCCGGAGAGCAGCGGGAACCAGATCGTGATCGTGAAGCCGAAGGAGTGGAAGAACGGCAGCACTCCCGCGATCCGGTCGCTCGATCCGATCCAGAAAAGCTGCGCGATGGCTTCGATTTCCGAGATCAGGTTGTAATGCGACAGCACCACGCCCTTGGGAATCCCGGTCGATCCGCTGGAGAAGATGATTCCCGCTGGCGAATCCGGCGTACGTCCGCCGCCTGAAATCAGGCGTGCCGGCGCGAAGCGGGCCGCCACGTAAGCGCGTGCTCTATCGACTCCGCTCGCCGCCTTGAAGAGGTCTTCCACGTATATCAGTTCGTCGAGCCCCTCGGTATGGCCCGCGGGCAGCTTGGCGACGAACGCGCGCGACGTGATCACCGTTCGGATTTCACACTGCTCCACCGCACCCTTCATCGCTTCGCGCCCGGCCGTGAAATTCAAATTCACCGGCACCGTGCCGCGTAGCGTGAGCCCCAGATTCACCAGCGCCCCGCCCACTGTCGAAGGCAGCAGCACGCCGACCATCGGCGCTTCCGGCAGCGATCGGCTCAGCAGCACCGCGCCCGTCAGCATCTCGCCATACGTCAGATTGCGGCCCGTGCTGTCGGCCATCGCGAACTGCTTCCAATTGCGGCGCGCCGTCTGAATCAGGCGTCGATCCAGCAGGTCGCCGGCCTGTTTGCGATGCGCAGTGGCGTCGGCCGATAACTCCTGGATCGCCTGCCGCACGGCCTGTGCGCTCGTGTTCGCGGGCAGCGGCGCGCCGAAGCTCACCGTCACGCGATACGGAATCTGTTTCGGCCACTTCCAGAAAAACTTGCCCCGCTCGAAGCTGAAAATGCTGCCCCACAGACGATCGAGATGCACCGGAATAATCGGCACCTCGGTGTCGGCGACGATTTTCTCCATGCCGCGTTTGAACGGCAGCATGTTGCCCGTGCGGCTGATCGCGCCCTCGGCGAAGATGCACACGATGTGCCCCTCGGCGATCTCCTTGCGCGCCGCGCGAATCGATTCCACCATATCGCGCGGTCCGCCGGTGCCCACCGGGATCGCCTTCGAAAGTTTCAGAAACCAGCGGAACGCCTTGATTTCGAAGAACGGCTTCCACACCATGAAGCGGATGAAGCGCTGCACGCACGCGCCGATCAGGAAGCCGTCCACGTGCGACATGTGGTTCGCCACCAGCAGCGCCGGCCCGTGGAACGGCACGTTTTCCGCGCCCTTGATCTTGATCCGGAAGAAGCTGTGCGTCAGCAGCCACAGCACGAACCGCACCAGGTAATCGGGAACCACGGTGACGATGTACACCGTCACCCCGAGCAGCGACACGCCGAAGCCGAACATGATCACCGTCGCGCTCAAATGCAGGCGCGTGTAGCACAGCCACATCAGCCCGCTCGCGATCAGCATCCCGATCGTCTGGAAGAAATTATTGGTCGCTACCACCCGGCCCTTCTCATGGCTGTCGCTGCGCTGCTGGATGAACGCATAGAGCGGCACCACGAAGAGCCCGCTCGCCATCGCCAGCAGCACCACCGCCGCCGTGGAGAGCGCGAATGAGTGGCGCGCCACCACCAGCGCCAGCGCGAATACTCCCATGAACGCCGCGCCCATCGGCACCAGGCCAAGCTCCACCTTATCGCCCGAGAGCCGTCCCGCCAACATGTTGCCCACGCCGATCCCGATCGCGAGAAACGCCCACAGCAGCGACACACCGTTGTCGCTGACCTTCAGCACTTCCGTGCCGAAGTATTGCAGGTCCGTCTTCAACAGCACGCCCGCGAACCAGAAGTAACTCACGCCGAGCACAGCGAGCCACAGCGGCTTGTCGCGCAGCAAATGCCGCGTGCTGCCGGCGATCTCGCCGAAGGGATTCCAGCGGAACACCTGCGTCGCGCCCGACGCCGGCACGCGCGTGATCTTCAAGCTGGTGGCGAATCCGATCACCGCTACCGCCAGCGCCACCACGCCCATCCTCCATGCCGCCGCCTTCCACACCGCGAACAGCACGCCGCCGCCCGCGATGCCGAGCACGATCGCGACGAACGTACTCATCTCGAGCAGCGCATTCCCGCGCGACAGATCGCGATCCGAAATCATCTCCGGCACGATGCCGTATTTCGCCGGACTGAAAATCGTCGCGTGCAATCCCATCAGGAAGACCACCGCGAGCATGCCTTCCGTCCAGCCGCGCAACAGTGTCATCAGGCCGAACAGCATGATGGCGATCTCGAAGATTTTCACGCCGATCAGGACGCTGCGCTTGCTCACCATATCGGCCAGGTGCCCTGCGTACCCGCTGAAGAGCAGCGAAGGCAGCGTGAACACCGCGGGCACCAAGGGCACATACGCGGGATTCGCGTTGCCCACGTGCAGCGCGACGATTGTCTGATACACGCTGTCGTTGAACGCGCCAAGGAATTGCGTCCAAAGGAATGCCTGGAAGCCGCTGTTCTTCAGGACGTTGCTGAATCCGTTGTGTGCCATGCCAACCTAAATGCACCCCGACCGCCCAAACCTAAGGTACACACTCCCAAGAGCTTACGCGATTCGTCAAGGTTCCTGTTGGGTAGCATCTGTACACCCTATGTATGCCTGTTGTACATTAACTGTATAGATGACCTTTCTGACGGCGTCGCAGCGCGCTCTCCTCCAGGGCGTCTCCCGCCTCGGATACGCCAACCCATTCCTCCCCGAACGCGTGGAATTCGAACGAGCCGTCCTCGGCGACGAGTTCCACGAAGGCGAGCCTGTCTGGAGCTACCGCGCCGACCATCCCGAACCGCGCGCCAACGTGTGGCGCGTCGCGACCAAACTCCAGCCGATCATCGACCAGCTCCGCACCCGGCTCTCCGGCGGCATCGAAGTGCACGAGCAGGATCTCCTGCTCTACGAAGACGCCACCTTGCAGATTCTCTACCAGCGCAGTTACCGAAACTTCTACCAGGCCGGTTTCGGCGCCGAACAGCAGAACCCCTCGCGCTGGCGTTTCTACAACGAGTTCCTCGCCGACTGGCGCCATTACTTTCAAATCGACGGCGTGCGCTTCCCCTTCGAGCGCGACCCGCGCCACACCTTCGCCTGCTTCCGCCAGATCCAGCGCGCCTTCGACATCACCTTCCGCGACATCATCGGCAACTCGCTGCCCGCCGCCCGACTCCGCGGCGCAATCTGGCAATCCATCTTCACCCACGATATGCGCCGCTACCGGCGCACCCTCTACGCCCGCATGGGCGAGTTCGCCACCCTGATCACCGGCCCTTCCGGCACCGGCAAGGAGCTCGCTGCCCGCGCCATCGCCGAATGCCGCTACGTCCCGTTCGACGACCGCCGCCTCGCTTTCGCCGACGATAACGAGCAGGTCTTCTTCCCCATTAACATCTCCGCGCTCACGCCGACGCTCGTCGAATCGGAGCTCTTCGGGCACCGCCGCGGAGCCTTCACCGGCGCCGTCGCCGACCGCCGCGGCTGGCTCGAAACCTGTCCCGAACTCGGCTCCGTTTTCCTCGACGAACTCGGCGACATGGACCCCGCCATTCAAGTGAAGCTTCTGCGCGTCATCGAGACCCGAACCTTCCATCCCGTCGGCGACACCGCGGGCCGCCAATTCCGCGGCAAGCTGATCGCCGCTACCAATCGCGATCTACCCGACGCGATGCGGAAGGGCCAATTTCGCGAGGATCTCTATTACCGTCTCTGCTCCGACCAGATCGCCACCGTATCGATGGCCGAACAACTCGCCGCCTCCCCGGCAGTACTCCGCGATCTCGTGATCTACATGTCGCGCCGCGTCGCCGGCGCCGATGGCGACACCCTCGCAGACGAAGTCATGCCGTGGATCGACGCGCACCTCGGCCCCGACTATCCGTGGCCCGGCAACTATCGCGAACTCGAGCAGTGCGTGAAGAACCTGCTGATCCGCGGCAACTATCGCCCGGCGCGTTCGACCGCCGCGCTCGATCCCGTCGAAGAGTTCGCCGCCCACGCGCGAGCCGCCACACTGACTGCCGACGAACTGCTCGCCCACTACGTCACGCTCGTTTACAGCCGCACAGGAAGCTACGAAGAAACAGCCCGCCGCCTCAGCCTCGACCGCCGCACCGTGAAGGCAAAGGTCGACGCCGCGCTGCTCGCCCGCTTCCGCCGCGCATAAGGTTTTCATCTCGAGTGCGCGCCGCATCGCAACTGGCGTACGATAATCCTTACGATGTCGTCGGCCATCCGTTGGAGACTGTTCGCCTTTCTGGCGATCTCCATCAATCTCGTTGCATTCCTGATGGTGCGCCTCGCGCCGCGTCCCGCGGTTGGAATCGGCGCGGCACTCGACGTCGCCGTCACCGTCCCCGCGCTGTATTTCCTTCTCGTCATCCGCGGCGGATTGCAGCCCCTCGTCTCCCTAGTCCCGCTATTCCTCCTTGGCTTGCTTCGCGCCACGTATCTCGCACCCGGCATCGCCTGGGCACACCCCACTGTCGGAGCGGCAGCGGAACTCGCCGTCGTCGCCCTCATCGCCGTTCACCTGCGCCGCGGATGGCGCGCCGCCTCGGCCGATTCCGACGTCCTCACGCGCATCGAAATCGCCGCCCGCGAAATCGTACCTACGCGCCGCATCGCCGCAATCCTCGCGTGCGAGATCGCCGTCTTCTACTACGCGTTCGCGTCGTGGCGTCAGGCGCCGCACGCACCCGCCGGATCGCGCGCCTTCTCCATCCACGAACAAAGCGGTGTCGCGGCACTCTTCGGCATGCTCGCCGGAGTCAGCCTCATCGAAGCCGCTCTCGTTCACGTCGTCGTCATGCGCTGGAGCATCGTCGCCGCATGGACGCTGACCGCGCTGAGCATTTACGGCATGGTTTGGCTCGGCGCGCTCGCGCGCTCCTTCGTACTCCGCCCCGTCTTCATTCAGAATGGCGAACTGATCGCGCGCAACGGCATGATGTGGACCGTCCGCATTCCGCTCGACGGAATTCACGCCGTGGAATCCGCCGCTGGCGCTTACGATATGAAGCTGCCGCCCGCCGCCGAGCCGAACGTGGTCCTGCGCCTGTCGCAACCCGTGACCGCACACGGTATGTACGGCATGAGGCGGCGGATCACCAGCCTCGCTCTCGCCATCGACGATCGAAGTGGTTTCATCCGGGCTCTTCATGAGACTTGACCGAACCTGGATCACGCGCGGCCTGTTCGCCGCTGCCGTGATGGCCTTGCTCGCGTTCGCCGGCCTCCGCTACCAACACTGGAAATCTCGTCCCGCACCCGGTCGCGTCGTGGACGAGGCGCGCACCGTCAGGCGCGCATCCCTCACTCCCCCCGACGAGGACTACTACCGCCAAATGGACGGCGGCCTCGATCTCGCGCTCGACGAAATTCAGGGCAGGAACACCTGGATGGTCTGGAGCGCCGGCAATGACCGCCTCTGGGATTGGCTCGCCCGCGAATCCGGCGGCACTTTCGACTTACTCAAGATCGTGAGTTCCTACGACCCCGAAAAAGACTCGCACGTGCCGATCGGTCAGCGCGAGCAGTTGAAGCAGATTTACAACTTCCGTCACGAGAACCGCCTGCAGACTCTCGGCCTGGTGAACGAGCCCTGCTACGACCAGGCGCAGGAGGCCGATCCGCGCCGCTATGGCCTGTGGCTCGATCCGCGCAAACTCGATTGCATCCCAGACCCGTTCGCCAACGAAGGAAAATATCCCGGTGTGCCCGCCGGTTCGCGCGGACGCCTCACGCCGCTCGGCAGCGTCTACGGTGCTCCCAGCGGAATCCTCGGGCTGCGCCTCTTCCCCAACCCGGATTTCCACGACGCAGCCGTCCTCCGTTGGGATCCGGTCCGCTACTACACCGACCCCACGTACTACCTCTCGAAGGATCTCGTTCGCCCGTACCGCGTCGGCGTCACGTGCGCCTTCTGCCACGCCGGCTTGGATCCCGCGAAGCTGCCCCATAGTCTGAACGAACCTCTGTGGGAGAACCTGAAGTCCACCGTCGGCGCGCAATACATGCGGCTCGATCGCGTCGCGATGTGGCGCGGCGACCCTTCGCAGTACGTGTATCAGCTCCTGCACGCCGTGCGTCCCGGGTCGGTCGACATGTCGCTGATCGCTACCGACCACATTGCAAATCCGCGCGCAATCCACGGCATTTTCCAGGTCGCGCCCCGGATGCAGGTGGCGCGCGCCTGGGGCAAAGAGACACTCGCCGCGGGCTCGCTCCAGAATCGGCAGATGAGCACCTACGTAGCCGGCGGTCCGCTTGCCGCCTTCTTCGAAGAGCCGGCGACCGTGTGGACGCCCCGCATGGGCAGCGACGCGATGGATTCCGCCGGCATTCTGGCGAGCGTCAATCGCGCTTTCGCGGAGCTCGGGGTCTTCAGCGAGGAGTACCTGCTTCACTTCAATCCCCTGCTCGGCGGCCGACCGCAGACGCCCCTCGATCTCACCGTCGCGCGCAAGAATTCGAATTACTGGAATCACACCGAAGGCCTCACCGCCAACGTCGTCCGCTTCCTGATGCGTATGGCGGATGCCCCCGCCGCCACTAACCCCGCGCAGGACAACGTCGCCGCCAATCGCGGCAAGCTGGTGTTCGCCGACCGCTGCGCCAGTTGTCATTCGAGCAAGTTTCCCACACCTCCCGCCGGCGCCGACCCGGGCAGCTGCTCCGGCACTTATCCGGATTGCTGGAACCGTTACTGGGCTTGGACCAGGACCGACGATTATCGCCGTGAGATGCAGAAGCTCGTACTCGCGGATGACTTCCTCGTAAAGAACTACTTCGCCACCGACCTTAGAGTTCCGCTCCCCGTCGTCGGCACCAACGCCTGCATCGCGCTCGGCTCCAACGGCACTCCCGGTAACCTGTGGGAGAATTTCACCTCGCAGACTTACAAGAGTCTGCCCTCCGCCGGCAGCATCACTTACTACGATCCCGCGACCGGCGCACCGCACAACCTCAAGTTACCCGATGGTGGACGGGGCTATCTCCGCCCCCCGTCCCTCGCCGGGCTCTGGTACAGCGCGCCCTACCTGAATAACAACTCGCTCGGCACTTACGAACCCGGCCCCGACGCCGACTCGCGCCGCGCCGCGTTCCAGAGCGGCATGGAACAACTCCTTTGGCCCGAGAAGCGCGACAAAGACGAGCGCCTCGGCACGCAGATTCCGGGCAAGATCGAACGCACGAACGCGGTCAGCCGCCTTCGGATCCCAGCGCGCTTCGTCCCCGCCGAATTGGACGGGATGCTCGATTACTCCGGCTTCCTGCCCGGCTTTCGAACACCGAAGGATACCGAGATCGGACCCATCCCCGCCGGTACTCCCGTCGCCCTGCTCGCGAACCTCGACCTGCTCTCGCCCAAAGCTCTGCCGCTTCTCTCGCTCATGCGCCAGGAGCTGAAGACCGAGGGCGATTTCATGAAGTACGAAGGCGCGCTCTTCGAACTCAGCGCGTGCCCCGATTACATCGTGAACCGCGGCCATTACTTCGGCACCGGCAAAGACGGAGAGCCGGCGCTCTCCGATCAGCAGAAGCGAGACCTGATCGAATTTCTCAAACTCTTCTAACTATCTGGTGTAATCGAATTCGCGCCAATCGCTCTTCGCGCCTTCAAAACCCTTGGCGTCCACGGCCCAAACGCGCCACCGGCCGGCCTGTGCGCCGATGAATTGAAACGTGACCGTCGGCACGGAGCTGCGCAGTTTCACTCCCGGAGTTCCGCGCTGTTCACTCGCCCATGCGTCGGAACCCTTGTAATCCCACTCCACTACGTACGACACCGCGCCCGCGGTCTCCGCCCACACCAGCGTCGTCTCGCGCGGATAGTGTGAGAAGGTGGCGCCCGCTGCGGGGCTCAGCAGTTTCGGTGCGCCTGACTCGGCCACGGCCGGAGAGCCGCCGTTCATCGAATTGCGCGCCTCGGTACGCCGCTGCACGG
>JAOAPT010000316.1 GCA_025463045.1 Candidatus Solibacter sp. | reverse complement strand
GTCACGAGGGCAACGCATAAAACCTTTAGCCGCCGATGAACGCCGATGAACGCGGACAAGAAGTAGAAGGTAACTTATGAGGGCAGGTGGTAACATCTTCAGATGAAAATCGGGCGGACTTTGCTGCTTTGCACGCTTTGGATCGCTTGTGCGCCGGGCGTCTACGCACAGGGTTTTGAAGTAGCGGAATCGACGATTCTGGAAGAGCAACGGGCGATGACGGAGGGGCGCGTCACGGCGAAGGCTCTGGTTCAGGCGTATCTTGACCGCATTGAGGCATTCGACCGTCGGGGGCCGCACTTGAATGCGGTGATCACGTTGAACCCGAACGCGCTTCGCGAAGCCGAAGGGCTGGATCGGGAGCGCGCGGTGAAAGGGGCACGTGGGACGCTGCATGGGATTCCGGTGATTGTGAAAGATAACTACGGCACGGCGGATATGCAGACCACCGCGGGCACTATGGCGCTCCTCGGGTTTGTGCCTCCGCAGGATGCGTTTCAGGTGCGAAAGCTGCGTGAGGCGGGCGCGGTGATCATTGGGAAATCCAACTTGCATGAGCTGGCTTCCGGCATCACCACGGTCGGCTCCGCGTTTGGACAGACGCTGAATCCCTACGACCCATCGCGCAATCCGGGCGGATCGAGTGGCGGCACGGCAGCGGCGATCGCGGCGAGCTTGGCTGCGGCCGGAATGGGTTCGGACACTTGCGGATCGATTCGCATTCCGGCCTCGGTGAATAACCTGGTGGGACTGCGGACCACCAAGGGTCTGTCGAGCATCAGCGGAATCGTTCCGCTCTCCGTTACGCAGGATGTCGGCGGTCCACTGGCGCGCTCCGTGGCGGACCTGGCTGTGATGCTCGATGCCACGATCGGCGAAGATCCCGCGGATTCCGCTACTCATCTGCAGGCGGGGCAGTCGCGTCCGAAGTTCGTGGAGGCTCTCGAAGCTGGAGCACTGAAGGGAGCGCGGTTCGGAATCCTGGAACCGCTGTTTGGCGATGCCTCCGACGACCAGGAGGTGATCCGCATGGTCCGCTCTGCGATTGAGGATCTCAAGAAGGAAGGAGCGACGGCCGTTTCGGTTCCAATGCCTGAGCTACTGGCGGCGTTGGATGGCTCGTCCGTGATCAACGCCGAGTTTAAAGAGGACCTCGCGAACTATCTCGCAACGCATGGAAATCCGCCGGTGCACTCGCTGGAAGAGATTGTCAGCGGCGGCCTGATTCACGCATCACTGGAAGCTGTGATGAACGCTCGCATGGCGTCGAAGGGACGCGATTCGCGAGAATACAAGATCGCGCTGGCGAAACGGGCGGCGATTCAACAGACCATTCTGAAATTGATGGAAGACCAAAAGCTGGATGCGCTGGTTTACCCGACGATGAGGCGGAAGACGGCGCGGATTGGCGAGCCGCAAGGCGGTTCGAACTGCCAACTCAGCGCCTCCACGGGATTCCCCGCCATCAGTATGCCGGCCGGCTTTACGGGGGACGGACTTCCCGTCGGGGTAGAGTTATTCGGCCGCGCTTTTGACGACGCGAAGCTGGTGTCTTATGCCTACGCGTATGAGCGGGCGACGCACCGCCGCCGCGCTCCGGCGAGAACCGGGCGATTGAATCTTCCGCTCCTAACCTGGCAGTCGAGCGCCCAGGCGCCAGGAGCCAACAGTACGGTGTCGGCCCAATTCACGTTCGACCAGACGACCAACGAACTCACCTATCACGTCACCGCCGCCGGCTTTCCTGAAGGCGACATTCTGGCGGCAACGATTCACCGCGCGACGAAGGGCGATAGCGGTCCAGCGATTTCGGTACTTTCCAACCATGGCTTCCAAAGCATCGCGGGTACCGAGAAACTGTCGGATCCGGATCGCGAGAAGATGATGTCCGGGGGCTTGTATTTGCGGATCGCGTCGCGATCGAAGAGCACCGACAACTTGCGAGTCTCGCTGAAGCCGCCCGCTCGGAATTGAGTCGGTGCAATCCATTTGTTGCGCAAGTGAACAAATTGTGATCTCTTGATTGAGTATGACTCGACAGCGTCCCAAGTCAGGATTGCCGTTTATCGCGGCGTTCGCAGTTGTCGTCGGTTTGTCAGCCCAGAGCGGAGTTGACACCAAAGGATGGACGGCTGCGGATGATCACCGGAATATGATGGAGCAGCTCGGCATCAAGGCGCTACGCCCGGGTCCGAGCGGCAATGAAAGTCAGCCGAACCATGCGAACTACGACGAGGCGAAGGCGAATCCATTTCCGAATCTGCCGGAAGTTCTCACGCTCAAGAATGGGAAGAAAGTAACGACGGCCTCCGTGTGGTGGAATCAGCGCCGGCCCGAAATTGTCGAAGATTTCGAGCGTGAGGTGCTGGGACGAATTCCGAAGACCACTCCAAAAGTGACTTGGGAGGTTACGAAGACCGCCGAGGCGATGGCCGGCAATTTTCCGGTGATCGGAAAGCAGCTTCTCGGGCACGTCGATAATTCGTCGGACCCGGACATACAGGTCGATATCCAAATGACGCTGGTTCTGCCCGCGAACGCGAAGGGACCGGTGCCGGTGATGATGATGTTCGGCGGGCGAACCATTCCCGAGGTCGCATTCCCCGCGCCTGTATTTCCGGGACGCGGTGGAGCGCCGGGACGAGGCGGACCCGCCGCCGGCCGCGGCGCCGTGAGCCCACCGGCGAACGCCGACCCGTCCGCCCTGGAGCAACTCATTGCCGATGGTTGGGGGGTGGCCTCGATCACGCCGGGCAGCATTCAGGCCGATAACGGAGCCGGGTTGACGAAGGGAGTTATTGGCCTGGTGAACAAGGGTCAGCCGCGGAAGCCGGACGACTGGGGAGCGCTGCGGGCCTGGGGATGGGGCGCTTCACGCGGCCTCGACTATCTGGAGACTGAGAAGGCCGTGAATGCGAAACAGGTCGGGATCGAAGGTGTGTCGCGCTACGGCAAAGCCGCGTTGGTGACGATGGCTTTCGATACACGTTTCGCGGTGGTTTTGATCGGCTCCTCCGGTGAGGGTGGAGCGAAGCTTCATCGACGCAACTGGGGCGAGGCGGTGGAGAATCTTACGGGGTCCGGTGAATATCACTGGATGGCGGGGAATTTCCTGAAGTACGGTGCAGCCGACGCGAGCTTCGGAAGCAAGACGGCGGGCGACCTGCCGGTAGACGCTCACGAGTTGATCGCGCTCTGCGCGCCGCGCCCCACCTTCGTCAGCTACGGCGTGCCGGAGAAGGGTGACGCAAAGTGGCTCGATCATCAGGGCAGCTTCATGGCCGCCGTGGCCGCCCAGCCGGTGTTCCGTTTGCTCGGCGCGAAGGATCTCGGCGTTAGCGCGGACTATCAGACCGCAAAGATGCCGGCGGTGAACGTTGGCCTGCTCGATGGGCACCTTGCGTGGCGCCAGCACGACGGCGGACACACCGACGCGCCGAACTGGAAGTTTTTTATTCCGTGGGCGGACAAGTCGCTGCACCGTGCGGGTTCGACGGGACGCCCGTGACACGTGCCCTGGCCGGCATGGCGATGATCTCGCTGCCGGCGGCGCAGACGGTTCCCGCCGACCGGCCGGCACCGAGAACGGACAGGAATTCCCAGATCGCGCACGAACAGCTTCTCGCCAAAGCCAAACAGGGCGGGATCGACGTTTATTTCGAAGGCGATTCGATCACTCGCAGGTGGGGAGCGACGGACTATCCGGAGTTACTGGAGAACTGGAAGAAGAATTTTTTCGGATGGAATGCGGCGGATTTCGGATGGGGCGCGGATCGCGTGGAGAACATCCTGTGGCGGCTTGAAAACGGTGAGTTAGATTCTGTCAGTCCGAGAGTGATTGTCCTGTTGGCCGGGACGAATAACGTCGGCAACCGAGTTCCGATTGAAGGCGTCGAGAGCGCCGCGGCAAACGTGACGCGGGGCCTGGAAGCGGTGGTCCGGGTAATGCGAGCGAAGGCTCCACTCGCGACGATCATCCTGATGGGCATTTTTCCAAGGAACGACAACCTGGCGGTGATGCCGGAGATCGAGAGAATCAACGCCAACCTGGCGCGGATGGCGGACGGCGGGAAGATCCGATATCTGAATGTTAACGATCAGTTGGCCGACCGTGATGGGAAGCTCCGCGACGGCATGATGAACGATCGTGACAAGCTGCATCCCGTGCTGAAGGGATATCAAGTGTGGGCAGATGCGCTGCGGCCGGTGTTGACGGAACTGCTTGGGCCGCCGGCTACTGAAGACCACGCGCCTCCTCCTACGGGCGATCCATCGGCGCGGCGGTGACTTTGGAGTGGGGTAGTGCGATTCCAGGTCGCGGGTTAGTGCGCCGGGGGTGTTCCACGTCGGGGAAGAAGGCGGTGAGGCGGTAGACGACCAGGATGAAATCCTGAGTGTAGAGGCGAGGATCGCGGGGAAGGC
>JAOAPT010000306.1 GCA_025463045.1 Candidatus Solibacter sp. | reverse complement strand
GCTCGCAAGGGATACTACGCGATCCGTCCCGAGTCGAAATAATATTTCCATCGACGAGCCCCCAGAGCTACCGCCACCTCGAAGTCCGGCTATCGAATAAACTCATCTCTTATTGCCGAGCCTCAATCCGAGCCGCGACCGTGAGGGAGCGGTGGTCGCGTGGCGTTTTTTGGCGCTCGGCGAGACGGGAGGCGTTGTGACCCCTACCGCTGCACGGCGGCGGCGCGCGCCTCGAAGTACGTCGTGAGCACATCGCGCAACGGCGGCAAGGGCGCAATGCCAGAGCGCTCCATCTTCGCATTGGAGAGCGCGCTGTATTTGGGGCGGCGCGCCGGAGTGCGATATTCGCGCTCGTTGGTGGCCAGCAGAGTCGGCTTGAGACCTGCCGCTTCGAAAATCAGCCGCGCAAACTGGAACCACGAAATCGGAGCTCCTCCGCCAATGTGGAACAGGCCCGAGATATCGCGCTCCACCAGATCGATCGTGCGCGAGGCGAGGAGCGGAGCGAATGTGGGACTCGCGACGTGATCTTCCACCACCCGGATCGGGTTCGGCGATCCGGCCAGGCGGAGCATCAGCTCGACGAAATTGCCGCGCGCCGTGGTCAGTCCTCCGGGGCCGAAAACTCCTGACGTGCGCACCACCAGGGCACGATCCAGATACGCTTGCGCGTACAGTTCTCCCGCCAGTTTGGAGACCGCGTACGCTCCCAGCGGATGGGTCGGATCCTCTTCCACGTAGGGGTGCCGGGCCGCGCCGTCGAATACGTAGTCGGTCGAAAAATGAACAAGTTGCGCGTCCACCTGGCGGCAAGCGAGCGCCAGGTTGCGCACCGCGAGCGCATTCACCTGGAACGCAGCCTGCGGTTCCTTCTCTGCGACATCGACCTGGTTGTACGCGGCGGCGTTGAAGACGATTTCGGCGTCGTAGTTCGCCAACGCGTTCTCGACCGCGGCCGGGTCGGTGATATCCACCTTGGAACGATCCCAGGACACAACTGTAAAACGGCGTTGCTGAAGTTCGCGGACCAACTCGATGCCAAGCTGCCCGGCCGCCCCGAAAACTACCGCACGTCTGCTCATAGAAACACCACGATAGCGCAAGTATTCATGAGTGTCATACGACCTCGCCTGGCGAAAAATCTTGCATACCAAAGTTAAGTGATGAGCGAAGGAACCCAAAACATTTCCAATGCGTTATTGTATTCAGGATAGGGAGTACTCAATGCGGAGATTATTACACCGCGATCTGATGAGGGGCCAACTGGAGCAACGAGCGGCAATTCTTCTGCTCATGGGATTACTTGTGACCCTCGTGGCCGCCGTCTACCATGGCGTGAGTTCGCTGCGGGCCTGATTCGAGCGGTTCCATCTCGCTGTTGAAAGCGGCCACCATCCGGCTCAGTTCCCCGAGGCCGCACAGAGAGTGCTCCAGTTCTACGCCTGCGTAATAACGGGTCTCGTCGGTCCGGCAGTAGATCACCTCGCCAAGCAACAGGGTATCTTCCAGTTCCATTTTCAACGCCGTACCGGGAGCAATCGGCGCATCCAGCACCAGCCCGATCCCTTTTCCGGAGACGTTCTTGATCCGGGCGCAGATCCGGACATCGGGATCACCGAAGAGAGTGATCGCGACGGATTGATTGGCTTGAATGCGCGCCTCGCGACGTTGGTCCATACCTACATATCGGCGTCTTCGCCGCGAAGTTTAGCCCAGTCATCACGCCAACTCGAGTCAGCGGGCAATCCGAATTGAGATTGGAGGCGCGCCCGCCAGGAATGGATGACGTCGCGCCCGAATCGGTGATAGGGTGGAGGGCGATGCGATGCAGTGTTTTGGCTTTATTCCTGGCCGCGGGAGCGGCATTTGCGCAAGCGCCCAGTCTACCGAAGGGAGAGTTGCTCTGGGCGAACGGCGCGCCGGGCGCCCTGGGCACGGAGGAGGTCGACAAACCGACACTATATCCCTATGTAGTGCCGGCCGGACGGGGCACCGGGACAGCGGTGATCGTGTGCCCTGGAGGCGGGTACGGCGGACTCTCGATGGACAAGGAAGGCGACCAGATCGCGAAGTGGCTGAACTCGCTCGGCGTGACGTCCTTCGTGCTCAAATACCGGCTGGGCCCCAAGTACCATCACCCGGTGGAACTCGGCGATGCCCAGCGAGCCATCCGCACGGTGCGCGCCAAAGCGGCGGAGTATCGCGTGATGCCGGAACGCATTGGGATCATGGGATTTTCGGCGGGCGGACACCTGGCGTCGACCGCTGGAACGCATTTCGATGCGGGCAACGCAGGCGCGGCCGATGCGATCGATCGCGTTAGCAGCCGGCCGGATTTTCTGGTGTTGTGCTATCCGGTGATTTCCTTCGGTACTTTCGCGCACCAGGGATCGCGGCGCAATCTGCTGGGAGAGAATCCCGACCCGGCGCTCGTGGAAAGCCTTTCGAATGAGACGCAAGTGACTGCGGAAACGCCGCCGACCTTCCTTTTCCACACCACGACCGACGCAACCGTGCCTGTCGAAAACAGCGTGTTGTTCTACTCGGCATTGCGCAAGGCGGGCGTGCCGGCCGAACTCCACATCTACGAGCGCGGTCCGCACGGCGTAGGCCTCGCGCAGACGGACGAAGCCCTCTCGAGCTGGCCCTCACGCCTGGCCGCATGGCTACGTATACACGGTCTGCTGAATTTGGCTTCCAGGTAGCCGTTTGTGCTAAAGTAAACTCTTCCGATCGGTTCCCTCGACGAGTTGCTGCCGCAGCTCCCGTTCCTGCTCCATCGCTCGTGGGTGCTAGTTGAATAGAAGGAAGACCCATGATCGATTCCGACGCCGTATTGATTCTACTTTTGGTGACGATGGTCGTACTCGCATTGCTTGTTCCGCCCGGACCGGGAACTCCTTTGCGCGCGCCGGTGAGAAGCCGTTAACGGGGAGCCGGTGAGCACCGGCATGGTAAAATTAAACGTTCCCCATTCATGGATTTCCTCAAAGGGCTGAATGCGCAGCAGCGCGAAGCCGTAACTCACATCGACGGACCGTTGCTGATTCTGGCCGGTGCAGGTAGCGGTAAAACCCGCGTCATCACGCACCGAATCGCGCACATCATCACGTCGCGCCACGTTCCGCCGTCGGCCGTGCTGGCGGTGACGTTCACGAATAAGGCTGCGAAAGAAATGCGGGAACGCGTCGCGGCCCTGCTCGAGGACGTGCCGCTCGACTCCCTCCCCACGGTCAGCACCTTCCATTCTTTTTGCGTGCGCCTTCTGAGGCGCGATGGCGACCCGCTGGCGCGCGTTCGCCCGGGCTTCACCCGCCGCTTCAGCATCTACGACGACGAAGATCAGCTCCAGATCATCAAAGCCGCCTACCGCACGCTTGGTTTCGACGAAAAAGAGTTCATGCAGTACCGCGCGGCGCTCTCCAAGATCAGCCACGCCAAAAACACCAAGGTCTCCGCGGCGGAGATGTACAAGAACGCGGTCAACAAGGAAAGCGAAGCACTGGCCGCGCTTTACGAGGAATACGAAAAGGCGCTGCGCAACGCCAACGCGCTCGATTTCGACGACCTGCTGCTGGAGGCCGTCCGCCTGCTGCGCACCGACGATGCGACGCGCGAAACCTGGAATCGCCGCCTGAGCTACGTCATGATCGACGAGTATCAGGACACCAACCGCAGCCAGTACGAGCTGATGCGCCTGTTGACGGAGCAGCACCGCAACGTGTGCGTGGTGGGCGACGAAGACCAGTCGATCTACAGTTGGCGCGGCGCCGACATCAAGAACATCCTGGATTTCGAGCGCGATTTCCCGAAGGCGAAAACCATCCGGCTGGAACAGAACTACCGCTCCACCAAGAACATCCTCGCCGGCGCGGGCGCGGTGGTGGAGAACAACAAGGCGCGCAAGGGAAAGAAGCTTTGGACCGAGTCCGGAGCGGGTGACCTGATCGGGCTTTACGCGGGCTTCGATAGCGAGAACGAGGCGCTGTTCATCGCCGACCAGACCGAGAAATACCTGGCCGTCAATCCCAAAGACCACGTCGCGATTCTCTACCGCACCAACTCGCAGTCGCGGCAGATCGAAGAGGCTCTGCGGCGCTACGGGCGCAAATACAATGTGGTCGGCGGCTTCAGCTTTTACCAACGGGCCGAAATTAAGGACATCGTCGCCTACCTGAAGCTGGCCGCGTCGAATTCTGATTCCGTGAGCCTGATGCGCATCATCAATACCCCGGCGCGCGGCATCGGGCGGACCACGGTGGAACAGATCGAGCGTTGCGGGCGCGAGTTCGGCCTGAGTCTGTGGGATTCGATCGAACGGATC
>JAOAPT010000275.1 GCA_025463045.1 Candidatus Solibacter sp. | reverse complement strand
GGACGAATTTCTCGGAGTCGATCCCGCCCTCGCCGAGTATTTTGCTGCGCGCGTGAAGACAAAGCACCGCATCACCGATCCACGCCTCTTCCAATGTCTGCTGAAGCCGGACGTTCCTATTCATTCCGGAGAGTTCCCGCCGAGAAGGAATCCGGCCGGTAGTCCGCAGAGCAGCACGGCTTCGTCAACTGGAGTGAGCGGCTGCTCTTTGGTCGTCGAAAGAGGCTGTTTGGGGTCTGACCTGACGCAAACCAACGAATCCGGCCCAAAGCCAAACCCATTCTGGTTGAGCCGGCAGAACTGCTTCGCCTCCGGCCAGCCATAACGATGCTTGCCCACTCCGATTTAGATGGAAGCAAAAATAATGGCCGCGCCCTAGAAGGGAACGTCGTCGTCGGTGATGCCCTGATTGAAGTCGTCGTTCTGCGACGGAGCCGCAGTTGCTGCCTGCGGGCGCTGCGCTGAACGGGGCATGGAGACCGGCTGCTGCGAATAGTCACCGCCGCCTTCGGCCCCTTCACGGCCGCCGCCACCCAGCAGAACCAGGTTTTGCGCTTCGCAGACCACTTCCGTGAAGTACTTCTTCTGGCCTTCCTTATCCTCGTAACTGCGAGTTTCCAGACGGCCTTCCAGGTAGACTTGCTTGCCTTTCAGGAGGAAATTGGCAACGTGGTCGGTGCGCCATACAACAATGTTGTGCCAATCCGTGAGTTCTTTCCACTCACCGGAGGATTGATCTTTTGTGGAGCGGTTGGTCGCCAGCGTGAACTTGGAAATTGAGAGTCCGCTGGGAGTAAACTTCGTCTCCGCATCTTTGCCGAGACGGCCGAGCAGAATGACCTTATTAACGCTTTTGGATGCCATCTTATTCTGAACTTTAACACACCGCGCCGCTTAAAGCGCCCGCGAGTTTTCGCCTTCTCAGCGCTGCGCCGTGGCCCCGCAAGCGGCGGCCAGCGAGTGCGCTTCCGACTTCGGGAAAAAGGGCGAAACCTGCGCCAGCGCTTGCTCCAGCGACGCTCGGGCTGCGCCGCAGGCGCCACCGGCAACAGTTGCCAAGTGGCGCCAAGCCGACGCATCCGCGCGCAGGGCAGGCGCGATCTCAAAGTTCAGGGCAGTCGAGAATTCATCCTCGGCACCCACAAAATCCTTGCGGCGATACAACAGAATGCCGCGATACAGGTGCGCCTCGCCGCTCGCCAGATCCTGCGCCGCGGCGAAGGCGGTACGGCTGGCGAGATTGTAATCGGCAAGCGATGCCTCAACCTGGCCGGAAAGCTCTTTGGCACGGGCCCGAAGGAAAAGAGGACGCGCTTGTTTGACGTCGGCCTTCGCGGCGGAATCCAGGGTACGGATTGCTGTTTGCACGTCACTGGCCAAAAGCTGAGCTGCACCCAAATCAGTCAGCGCGATCGGCACGGACGGCCGGGGACCGAGCGAACGGAATAAGGTGGGCTGCGCCCAAGCTGCTTTCCAGGTCTCAATGGCGTTCGAGTAGTTGGTGACCGCGTCCCGATACGAGCCCGCTTCGAAGCTGCGCCGACCTTGAGCATACTGAGACCAGCCGGAATCGTTAGAGCCGGAAAGCAGCCTGGACGCCTCGTCGAGCTTGCTGTCGCGCAGTGCGATCCAGCCCAACCATAGACGGCCGGTATCCAACACCTGACGGCAAAGCTCGGCCGGCATCAGGTTGGAATTGCAGGTAGGAGCACTCATGGCTTCAGTCAGTTCCGGACCGGCGTCAGCTCCGGTCTGGAAGCGGCTAATTGCGGCCAGCGCGCGCAATCCGCCGGGAACGGGTTCCGGAGGCGTGTTCTTTGGCGGTTTCCGGAGACGCACGGGCCAAGCCTCTTTAGCCAGGTCGAACTCGGTGGTCGCGTCCACAAACCGCTGGCGATTCCCGGTGACCTCCGCGGCAGCCAAGGCGCACCAGCCCTTTCGAAAGTGGAGCAAGGGGAGTTCCTCCGGTGGACTTACCGGGATGGCGGAGGCCTCGGCTTGCAGGCAGCTTTCCGCATCCGCCAGCACCGGACGAGCTGAAAGTTGGACGCGCTCAAAATCCGACTGCGCCTTCAGCAGGAGCGCCAACTGCCGCTCGTCCGCCGCGGACAATGTAAAGGTTACCCAGAGTGTGAGCGCCCAGGCTTTCATACCTATGGAAATCGCAGGCACCCTGCCGTTGTACGAACGATCACTATTTAAGGAAGATAGTCGCGTCGACGTTCATACCAGGGCGTAGTATCAGATTGCTTTCGCGATCCACCAGGATCTTCACCGGGATGCGCTGGACGACCTTTACGAAGTTTCCGGTGGCGTTCTCGGCGGGCAGCAGGCTCAGGCGGCTACCGGTAGCGTAAGCGATGGAATCGACGTGCCCGCCGACCGATTTCCCGTACATATCGACGTGAATCTCCGCGCGCTGCCCGGGGTGAACCTGAGCGAGTTGCGTTTCTTTGAAATTCGCCGTCACCCAGACGTCCTGCGACTGGACGAGAGCCATCAAACTCTGTCCCGGCTGGACGATCTGTCCGGGTTCCACGCTCTTGCGCGTCACCGCGCCATCCGTGGGGGCGGTGATCGTGGTGTAGCTAAGCATCAACTCCGCGGCGGCGAGCGATGCGCGCGCGGCTTCCACTCCCGCCGAAGCGGTGCCGGTTTCCGCACGGCGTACATCGACCTGCTTTCGGTTGGCGATCGATCCGGCGACCTGCGATTGAGCGAGGTCTACCTTCGACCGGGCGGCATCGATTGCGGACTTCCGAATGTTCGCGTTCTTCTGCGCCGAGTTGAGCTGCTCCTGGGCGGCCCGCAGCTCGCTTTCCGCGACCCGTGCCTGCGCCTGGTACGAATCGTATTGCTGGCGGGAGATCTCTTCCTTATCGAGGAGTGGCTTCATTCGCGCCAGATCGGCTTGCGCGCGGTCGTTGCTGGCCTGCTTGGAACGCACATTGGCCTCGGCCATGCCGATGTCCGAGCTCGATGCCTGTTCGTAAGCGAGGCGCGAGCGGTCGAGTTCCGCGCGGGCATCCGCTAATTGGGCCGACGCGCCGGAGACTCCGGATTGCGTGGATTCGTTGGTCAACGGCACCATGGTGCGCGACGTGACGACTTGGCCGAGGGCTTGGGCAAGTGCGGCGCGGGCCATCTCGACCTTTGCCTGGTAATCGCGCGGATCGATCCGGACCAGAATGTCGCCCGCCTTGACATGCTGATTGTCGTTGACCAGGACCTCGGTCACCGTCCCGGAAATCTTCGGAGCAATGGCAACGATATGTCCGTCGACTTGCGCGTCATCGGAGGAGACGCGATTGCGGAAGTGCAACCAGGCCCACGTACCGGCGATGACGGCCAGTGCGAGCATTCCCAACACGATGAACTTCACCGGCGAGCGCCGGGCGGGCGGGGGCTGCGGGACAGTCTCCATCATTCTCCCTTGGGATTTCGTCAAATCTTCGACCACGTCTGCCATTTCTACCTTTCCGGTCTTTAGAGTAAGCACGGCGGATGCCAGATGCAGCGCACGTACAACTCATTTGCCCGTTGGCACTTGGGCCCGCAATATCGAACCCATGCCCACGCTTGCTGCCCATATTTCGGCGCTACTCCACCATCACCGGCCCTTGCACGGGAGCCGTTTTGCGCATCAGGAACATGAGCGGAATGATCAGCAGGAAGAGCACACCCATGATCCAGAACGCATCGGCAAAGGACATCATGCTGGATTGTTTGAGGAGCGTCCCGTACAGCATTCCCTGGGCTTGGGCAGCGGCATCGGGCGCGCTCGATCCGGCCGCCTGCACCACCTGCGTGGTCCGGGCGAGAGCCTCGCGATACGGAGCGTCATACGGCGTCATGTGCGACACGAGCACCGATTGGTGAAACTGTGCGCGGCGCGCAAGCAGCGTCGTGATCGTGGCGATCCCCGAACTGCCGCCGATGTTGCGCGCCAGATTGAAGAGCCCGGTGGCGTAATTGGTCCGCTCGCGCGGGATCGAGGAGAACGCCAGAGTGCTCATCGGGACGAACAGGAACGCGAGCCCCAGACTCTGCACCACGCGTCCCCAGACCGCCGTCGTGTAATCCACATCGAGCGTGAAGTGCGACATGCGCATCAGACCCAGCACGGAGACGATCACGCCGAAGATGACCAGCCAGCGCGCCTGATATTTACGTAGCAGCAAACCGACGATCGGCATGCAGATGCAGATCACGATTCCTCCGGGCGAGAGCACCATGCCGCTGAGCATCGCCGTATAGCCGAGCAGGGTTTGCAGGAAGAGCGGCAGCAGCGTGGTGCTGCCGTAGAGCACGAAACCGAGCACCAGCATGGAGAGCGTGGCGAGCGCGAAGTTCCGATCTTTGAGCACGTGGAAATCGATCACCGGCTGCTTTTGGCGCAGTTCCCAGACCACAACGCCGACCAGGCAGATCACCGTGCTTATGGCGAAGGCGACGATGAAGGGGGAGCCGAACCAGTCGTTGCGCTGGCCCTCGTCGAGCACGATTTCGAGCGAACCCAGGCCCAGTGCGAGCAGCGCGAAGCCCATGTAATCGACCTTCAGTCCGCTCGCGAAGCTCTTGCGGACCAGGTATGGCGGATCGGTGATCAGCGCGGACGTCATCATGAGCGACAGGATGCCCACGGGAAGATTGATGAAGAAGATCCAGCCCCAACTGAAGTTGTCCGTGATCCAGCCGCCGAGTGTCGGTCCGATCACCGGAGCGACGACCACGCCCATGCCGTAGACCGCCATCGCCATTCCCTGTTTGGCGCGCGGGAAGCTCTCGACCAGGATGGCCTGCGAGATCGGCTGCAGCGCGCCGCCGCCCAGCCCCTGCAATACGCGGAAGAAGATCAGCCAACCTAGCGAGGGCGCCATCCCGCAAAGAACGCTGCTGACCGTGAACAGCCCCACGCAGATCATATAGAAACGCTTCCGCCCGATCAGCATGGAGAACCAGGCACCCATCGGAAGAATGATGGCGTTGGCGACCAGGTACGAGGTGAGAACCCAGGTAGCCTCTTCGACGCTCGCCGAGAGACTGCCCGCGATGTGGCGCAGCGCCACGTTGGCAATGCTGGTGTCGAGCACCTCCATGAAGGTGGCCAGCATGACGGTGCAAGCGATGATCCAGGGATTGATTCCCGGGCGGTGCGGAGTGGTATAACTACCTGGCGTAGAGCGCCTCCATCTGGCCGATGCTGTGCGCGAGATCGGCACGGGCCTGGTTGTAACGGTAGAGCGCCGCGATCTGGTTATCGCTGGCGCGGGCCAGGCTGTCCTGGGCTTGAATTACTTCGACGTTGTTGGCGACGCCGGCCTGAAAACGGTCGCGCGCCTGTTCGACTTCCTGCCGCGCGAGCTGAATGCCGAGGTTGGCCACATCGACTTCGCCGCGCGCGCTCGCCACCTGGGCGATCGCGGTCTTGACCTCGAGCGCGATCCGGTTGCGCGTATCCTGCTCCTGCTGTTTCAACTGGCGGATGGTGATCTCGGCCTTCGCGCGGTCGGCCTTGATTCGCCCACCGGTGAACAGCGGAACGTCTACCGAGGCCTGGTAGCTGTAGACCGGGATTGCGTTGCTGCCGTTCAATCCCTGCTCCGCCCAGAAACCGCCGACGGAGACGCGCGGCAGTCGAGCGTCGCCCGCGGCCCGCAGCTCGAGTTCGGCGCGCTGCTCCTCGGAAAGCAGGCGGCGGAGTTCGGGACGCGCCTGCCACGCTCGCTCCAGCGTCTGATCGGCATCGACCGCCGGGGTATCGAAAAAGCTCACCTGGTCAGCCAGTTCGATGCGCTGTTTGGGATCGACATTCAGCAGCCGGGAGAGCCCGAAGAGCGACGTTTCAAGCTGCGTGCGCGCCACGATCAGGCGCTGCTTTTCGTTCTGCAATTCCACGTTGGAACGCAGCGTATCGATGCCCGTGCCAACGCCGTTCTTCTGCAGGTCGGCCGCCTGGTTGTAGAGCGCCTGCGCCAGATCGACGCGCGATTGCGCCGCCTGTACATCGGCGGCGGCTCTCTGGGTACCGAGGTATTGCGAGACGACCAGCAGGACGCTTTCCTCGCGCACGCTGACTTCCTCGGCGCGCGAACTCTCGATCCCGGCGGCGCTCGCGCGGTACCGGCGCCAGAGCGTCAGGTCGAAAACGCTGGCCTCGAAATTGGTGCCGACCTGTTCATAGCGGAACGGTCCCACGTGCTGGGCGAAGCCCGGAAACCGCAAGCCGATCGACGCTTCCAGGTTGACGCGATTGACGTTTTCCTGGGCGCCTGCCCGGACCTGGGGCAGCAGGGCCGAGCGTGCGATGTTGCGATCCTGCTCGCTCTGCGCGACACCGAGATTAGCGAGAATCACCTGCGGATTCTGCTTGAGCGCAAGTTGAATCGAATCGCGGAGGGTGAGCTTGAGCGGTGCCGCCTCTTGCCCGAAGGCGCTCCCGGCAAGCGTCAGCACTATCGGAAACCACAGCTTCATATCCAGGTAAGAAGCACCTGGAATGCCAACCGTCGCGCGTGTAAGTAACTGTTGGTACTTGGATTACGTGGGAGTGTAACAGAGCCTGGTGCCCAAATATTGTCAGTGCCGCCCGGATTCCCTGTTGCCGATTATCCCTGTGTTGACGATTTATCCCTGTTGACGGTGGCGGTGTGCGAGGCCGCGTTCATATCCGCATCGATAAGCGTACGTGGACGAGATCTCCGGCTCGAGAGTCCCGGAACCGTCCGCTTGCCGGATGGCGGCTTGGAAGCCCTCGCGGTAGTCGCGCTCATCCTTGGTGAAGTCGCCGCCGAGCTTCTGGTAGTGCTCCTGTTCGGCGTCGCGCAGCCCGATCCAGTGTTGTTCACGCGCCGCATCGATGCTCTCCGCGCCGGCGGCAGTCAAGGCGGCGCTGGCGCGTTGGGCCTCATCGTCGTCCGGCGTCTGCACGAAGAGAATCGATTTCCCGCGGCGAAGCGCATCTTTGTAGACGAAGAGTTCGTCGGCGGGAAGGCCCACAGTGGACTCTCGCTCCAATGCCGCCCCAGCCGCTGCTCCGCTGACGGCGCCGCCGACTCCGAAGACCGCGGCCGCTGCCATCCCGATCGCCAGCACCGGTCCGACTCCGGGAATAAGTAGGGTGGCGGCGGCCGAGCCAATCCCAAGTCCGCCTGCAGCGCCCACTGCAGCTCCGACCAATCCGCCGACGGCCGCACCCATCCCGGGTTGCTCGCCGTCACTGATGGGCACATTGTTCACACGCTCCTCGGATACACCCGGAAGCAGCACGTTAATGTTGGACAAACCCACTTTGTGTAACGCGGCTTCGGCTTTTCGTGCGAGTTGAGGCGAATCGAATACTCCGGCGACAGTCCTCATGGTGACAGTCCTCCTTAATACAGGTTGGCTGGATTTGACGCTCCTGTCTGTTCAATTCGATCCACGTTCCAAGAAAAGAATGAGTTAGAAGCCCTTCATTTCGATGCCCAGCTTGCGCATCTTGGCCTGGAGCGTGGTGCGCTTCAGCCCAAGTTTGCCGGCAGCTCCCTGATCGCCACCGACTTTCCCGGCGGCATCGCGGAGAGCGCGGATGATGGCCTCGCGTTCGGCCGTCTCAAGCGTCGCGACGGCGCCGCCGACGGTTCGCTTCAGCTCGCGGACCGGCACCTGCAGCGTGGTGCGCTTCATCGCAAGTTTGGCGGCAACTCCCTGATCGCCGCCGACTTTCCTGGCGGCCTCGCGGAGAGCGCGGATCGATGGCCTCGCGTTCGGCCGTCTCGAGCGTCACGACGGCGGCGCCGCCGACGGTTCGCTTCAACTCGCGGACCGGCACCTGCAGCGTGCTGCCGTACGTGAGAATGACGGCGCGCTCGATGAGGGTCTGTGTCTGTCCTTTTCGGCCCAAGTCCCAAAAAACGAACGTGTTAAAAGACCTTCGTTTCGATGCCCAGCTTGCGCATCTTGGCCTGGAGCGTGGTGCGCTTCATCCCAAGTTTGGCGGCAGCTCCCTGATCGCCACCGACTTTCCCGGCAGCATCGCGGAGAGCGCGGATGATGGCCTCGCGTTCGGCCGTCTCGAGCGTCACGACGGCGGCGCCGCCGACGGTTCGCTTCAACTCACGGACCGGCACCTGCAGCGTGCTGCCGTTCGTGAGAATGACGGCGCGCTCGATGAAGTTCTGCAGTTCCCTAATGTTGCCGGGCCAGTGGTAGCGCGAGAGTGCGTTCATCGATTCAGTCGGAATCGATGTAATGCGGCGATTCATCCGCCGGGCATATTGCTGGACGAAGTATTGCACCAGGATCGGGATATCGTCGGTGCGCTCGCGGAGCGGCGGCACGGTGATCGGGAAGACGTTCAGGCGATAGTAGAGGTCGGCGCGGAATTCGCGGGCTTCCACCATTTCGCCGAGATCGCGATTGGTGGCAGCCACCAGCCGGGCGTCGGTACGGATTGTCCGCGAGCTGCCGAGCCGTTCGAACTCGCGCTCCTGCAGCACGCGGAGCAGCTTGGATTGCAACTCGATCGGAATCTCGCCGACCTCGTCGAGGAAGATCGTGCCGCGGTGCGCGAGCTCGAAACGTCCGATGCGCTGCGCGATCGCGCCTGTGAACGCACCCTTCTCGTGGCCGAAGAGCTCGCTTTCCAAAAGCCCGGTGGGAATCGCGGCGCAGTTCAGCTTCACAAAGGTGCCCTGCTTGCGCGCACTCAGGTCGTGGATCGCGCGGGCCATCAGTTCCTTGCCGGTGCCCGTCTCACCGTAGATGAGCACGGTCGAATCGGTGGGCGCGACGGTTTCCACCTGCTTGAGAATCGCCTTCAGCGCCCGGCTCTGGCCGACGATCTCCTCGAAGCGATTGTCGGTGCGGATCTCATCCTCGAGGTAGATCTTTTCCTCGGCGAGGCGCGCGTTCAGTTCCTCGATGCGCTGGTAGGAGAGCGCGTTGTCGATTGCGATCGCGACCTGCCCGGCCACTTGCGTGAAGAACTGAAGATCGTCGGTATGAAAACGGTCGGGCTGTCGCGAGGCAACGTTGAGCGTGCCAAGCGCCGTGCCGCGGAGCAGAAGCGGGACCGAACAAAGCGATTCGATGCCTTCCCCGGAAAAGAGCTTGAACGTGGTCGGTGAGACTTCCCGAATCTCGGCGAGGCTGAACAGGCGGCCCTCTCGCGTACGAAAGACGTACCCGGCCAGACTATCGTCGAGCGGCACTACGGCATCCTGCTGAATCGCGCCGGTTCCCCCCGGAAAATCCAGCATTCGCAGTTTCAGCGCGTGAATCTCGGGATCGTAGATCAGCAGGCTGGCATAATCCAGGCCGAACCGGCCGCGCAGAGAATCCGCGATCGCGCCGAAGAGCTGGCTGGTTTCGAGACAGGTGACCACTGCGTTGTTGACATCGAGCAGGGTCCGCAGACGGTCGCGCTCGCGGGCGAGCTGTTCTTCGTACGCGATCGCCGCCTCGGAGTGGAGCGCGTTATCGACGGCGACGGCGACCTGGCGCGCCACCTGTCCCATGAATTCGATGTCCTCGGCAGAATAGGCATCCCTGGTGAGCGAACCGAAGTGCAATCCGCCGAGGTCGCGCTGCGCGGTGAACAGGGGAAGAATGCAGACCGACTGAATCCCGTTCGCCTGGAGGATCTCGCGAATCACCGGAAAGCGCTCTTCGGCGGCGACATCGGGGATGTAATAAGGACGGCGGGTTTGGAGCGCGGCGATAGTCGGGGTCTGGTCGAATGGCGTGCCGCCCGGCGGTTTGCCGAGGATGGGTTGATCGGTCTCGAGAATGTGGAGACGGACCACTCGCTCCTTATGATCGACGAGGGTGAGGCTGATGAAATCGAACGGGACCAGACGTTTGAGAAGGCGGCTGAGATCGCTGAAGAGGGTAGAAAGCTGCCGGTGGGCGCTGATCGATTCCGCCACCTCGAGCAACGTCTCGTAACGCGCGCGCGTGGGATCGGGTGACGAGGGTGCGGTAGATGGTGTCAAGGCGTCGAGCCGGCTTTTCTCTCAACCGTACCACAGGCCGGCGCCTGACAAGCCTCCTTCAAAACCGAGCAGATCAAAGGGGTGACCGCTTCCATTTCGACCCCGTGCGCGAACATGTTGGAGAGCAGCAGCTGCCCTTGCGGGTCTATGAAATCTACCTCACCGAGATCGACCACCGTTCGTCTGCCCGACGTTGTGGAAGCCGCCGTCGTCCAACATTGCTCCAATTCCCTAACCCACGGACCGGAAAGTCTCCCTTCCAGTTTCAAGCGGAATTCCCCCGCGCTATCGTGAAGCGTGATTTTGAGCATGGCCACCCGGAAAAAGCATGGGCACGCACCGTGCCACAGTGGGATGGGAACAGAACGAAGGAGATAGCGTGATGCCGGTGTCGCCCAAGCGACCGACTGTGCCCAAATAGCGGCACGTCGGCAGCTCATGACACAGAGGACCGTCTAAACTGGTGACTTGGACACCGCCAGGCCGCTTTCCGTTCGATGGCAGATGGCGCTGCTGGCCGCGCTTGCGGTGGTGGCCTATCTGCCTTCGTTTGGCATCCCTTTGATTGCCGACGATTACCCGAATGTCGCGCAGGCGATCACCGACGGTGCGCCTGCCGGATTAGGGACGCTGCTTCACGATGCACAATTCCGGCTGCGCTCCACCAGCTACTGGGTTTGGTATGCGGTGTGGCGTGCGGCGGGGATGAATCCGGCGGCCTGCCATGCGGTAAGCGTGGCCCTGCACGTGATCAACACCTGGCTCGTGTTCGCGCTCGGCCTGGTATGGCCGAGAATGCGGCGGGCGGCATTTTGGGCGGCGGCATTCTTCGCAGTCCACGAAGGGCATCAGGAAGCCGTGATGTGGTATTCCGCGATCAGCGAATTGCTGATGTTCGGCTTTGGGGCAGGCGCGTTGTGGTGCTGGCTGAAAGCGCGCGAAGCGAAGCGCGGTTGGGTGCTCGAAGTCGCATCGTGGGCATTGTTCGCGTTGGCGCTGATCTCGAAGGAATCGGCGGTGATCTTTGTGCCGCTATTCGCGCTTACCATCGAGCGCGAGCGTTGGAAACGGGGATTGCTGCACGTCGCGCCCTTCGCCCTGTTCGCCGCATTGTCGGTGCTTTCCCTGACGGCGCGGAGCGACAATTTCCGCCTGCACGATGGCAGCTTCTCCCTGCACGCGCCGTTCTGGCTGACGTGGCCCCACAGCATCGCACGCCTGCTCTGGATCTGGGGCTGGCTGGCTTTGATCGCGGTCTTCGTCCTGGGAGACAAGCGCGTGCGGCGGACCGCGGCGCTGTCGCTCGCATGGATGGCGATCGCGCTCGTCCCATATATCTTCCTGACGTATTCGACGGCGATTCCCAGCCGGCAGACCTATCTGGCGAGCGCGGGACTGGCGCTCCTGGTCGGCCTCGCAATGGCGCAATACGCGAACCGCCGCACCGTGGCCGTGTTGCTGACATTGATCGTGATAGAGAACGCCGCGGTGCTGTGGACCAGAAAGCGTGTTCAATTCATGGAGCGGTCCGCGCCGACCAGCGAGTTAATTTCGACGGCGCGCCACACGAAGGCAGCGATTTGGGTCCAGTGCTTCCCATTGCCGCCGATCGTCGCCGAGGCAGCGATTGAACTAGGCGCGGGACGTCCGCCTTCGGACCTTGTATGGAATGCGGAGGCCGCACGTTCGCGCGGCGCGGTGACGTTCTGCTACGGACGCCCGGGCCACTAACATTCGCAAACTTCGACAACGCGAGCGCAAATCGGAGGCTCGACGGTTCTCGCGCTTTGGCGAGCGACGGAGCGGTTGCGCTTGCTCGGCGGCAACTGCTTGCCCAGGCGCGCGGCTCTGATTGGAGTGTGTTCTTCAACGGAGTTCTTCATAGCTCTTTGAGCGCGCAACAAAAAGATGAGAATGATCGCTGTGCTCGTGCGTCATTTCAGGGGAAGCGCCGCGCACTTGACGGGCGCTCGCCGCTCCGTTCAAGAACGGACTCCGGTCAGAGCCGCGATGGTTCTCGCGCTCTGGCGAGCGACGGAGCGGTGGTCACCCGAAGAGGGCCACCGCTTGCTCCCGCGCGCGGCACGGAGTCTTAGCGCTCGTCAGCTCGACGATCCGCAAGCCGGGCGCTCGCCGCTCCGTTCAAGAACGGACTCCGGTCAGAGCCGCGATGGTTCTCGCGCTCTGGCGAGCGACGGAGCGGTGGTCGCCCGAAGAGGGCCACCGCTTGCTCC
>JAOAPT010000246.1 GCA_025463045.1 Candidatus Solibacter sp. | reverse complement strand
CGACCGTGAGGGTTACGGAGCGGTGGCCGCCGAGGAGTGCCACCGCTCCCTGACGGTCGCGGCTCCGATTAGGCGCGGCTCGTCATCACCATTCCCAGCGGACTCGCGCTGACGCCCCGCGCGGAGGAGCAATGGCGGTACCCGACAACATTCCCGTGAAGTTGATCAGGTTCATCCGGTCCGTCACGTTCGTCACATCTACCTGCACCGTCAATGAGCGCTTCTCGTGCTTCCACAAATCCGCTCCCACCGACGCATTCAGCGTGAACGAGGGCCGCACCCGACCGCGATCGAAGTTCACCTTTTGCACGACGTTGGCCCCGTACTGCGCGATCAGAAATGCCTCCGGCGGCAGCCCGCTCACGTCTTCGGTCGGCAGTCCGCTGTTGTAGCTCGCGCTCCACGATGTCCACACCCGCGGCACAAGCTGATATCGCACCCACGCGCGCGCGGTATTGCGCTGGTCCTGGGAGATCGGGAAGCGATCGGTCGATTGCAGCAGTGCGGCGTCGTCGTTATCCAGGAACAGTCCGCCCGAGATCGGATACTGACCGATCCCGATCGTGTTCGCATAACTCACGTAACCCGACAGTCCGCGCCAGCGCGGCAGCGAGAGCTTAACTTCGACGCCGCGAATCGACGCATGCCGGAATGCGATCGGAAAGCTGACGCCCGTATTCAGCAGCGGATCGTCGTCCTTGAAATCGTCCACCTCGCGCCGGAAGTATGTTGCATCGAGCCGCACCTGGCCGCCCAGCGCGCGGGTGATCCCCGCTTCGTAATAGTTGCCGTGCGCCGCCTTCACGGGAAGGTAGAACCCGACGCCCAGCCGCGATGCGGGCGCCGCCGAGACCAGGAGATTCTCGAAAGGAGGCGTGCCGAAGATGCGATCGTACGAGCCGTGCACCACCACCCCAAGCGGCCGCACGTTCCACGACACCGCAAGCCGGGGACTCAGCGCCGCGTCGTCGACCAGCAGGGCGTAGTGATCGAAACGCAGCCCCGCGCTCACCGTTACCGCCCCCAGGCGGACCGTGTCCTGGGCATAAGCCGCCTGTTCGCGATCGGGGGACGTACCGTTGAAATTGTATGTCGGCGGTAAGTTGCGCGAGAAGATGCGAACGTTGCCGGGATTCAAACGGTAGGTCACGATGCGGTAATCGAACTGCTCGCGGATATCGGCAAAGCGCGCGTCGATTCCTACCTTCCACTCGTGGCGGCCATTGTGCCCGGCGAGCGACGCTTTGAAATATGCCTCGCGAAAACCGCGATCCTGCCCCGTGGAGATCGGTGTGGAGAGCGGGTTCGACCACAGCCGCGCCGTAAGATCGCGCACCATCACACCCGCCGACCCGATCAGATTCGCCGAAAACACGTGCTGGTAAAAGATCTGTCCCTCAGTCGCACCCGCCGTCCGATCCTGCCGCTGCCCCGCGGTCTCCTGCAGCAGGTCATTCGGAACCAGAAATCCGGTCTCCCGCCGCGCCGCCGAGATCCGTAGACGATTCGCATCGTTCAGGTCGCGCTCCAGGGTGGCGCTCACCGACGAATTCGACCCGTGATTGGTGAAATTATTCGTCACCGGCGGATCCAGGTAATGGTCGGTAAGGAAGCCTTCACCCGTCACTGTCGCCGTCGTTCGCCCCGCGACCCACTGCGCCGAAGCGTAGCCGGAACTCGTCGCGAAGCTGCCGTGCTGCAGCACCAGCGCACCATGAAATCCGGGCGACGTATTCCGCACCGTGTTGACCTCGATGACACCCCCGAGTTTCTGACCGAACTCGGCCGGAATTCCTCCCGCGTAGATCTTCAGCGACTCGACATCGTCCGCATCCGCTGCTGGAGCGAATGCCGGTGAGCGATTGTCGTACAGCGGGAAGCCGTTGACCACGTACTGCGTGTCGTACTCGGATTCGCGTGGGTGCAGAATCCCGTTCGCCTCGATTGCCCAGCCCGGCTGCATCACAATCAGGTCGATAAGGCCGCGCCCCGGCAGGGACGCCGCGCGCTGCTTCAACTCCTGCGCGCCGACGTGGTAATCGGTATGGGTCGCGGTCGGGTCCACCAGCGTCGCCGACTCCGTTACCAACACCGCCGTATCTACCGCCGCGATCGTCAACGTTACTTCGCGTGCCAGCGGTACCGCGGAGCGGATCTCGATCAACTCGATCGCAGGCGAGAAACCTGCTCGCGTGATCCGCATCCGGTAGACTCCGAACGGCAGCGCACGAAACGAATAGTGCCCGTCGCTTGAAACATCCACCGCAACGCGCGTGGACGTCGCCGAGTTGACCAGTTCCACGTGCGCGCCGATCGGCATACCCGCCGGGTCGTGGACCGTCAGCCGCAACTCTCCCATGTCGCTCTGCGCGAACAGAGGCAGCACCAGCAGCAGCGCGGCAGCAAACTTCACTGCAGTTCGATGGACTGCACTTTCAGTACATCGCCATCAAGGTTGCCGATGACCTTCGCCTTCAGATCCTTCTCGCGCGTCGCCTTCTTCAGCGCTGCGAGCGTGCGTGCGTTCCCTGACTCATCGAACTTCAGGAACTTGCCATCGGCGGTTACGAGTGCGTACCCGCTCTTCGCGCACGAAACTGCGCACTCGCGCGTGTGGCTCGAAAGGTCTTTGCCACGGCACATGATATCGACCACGGTGCCGCTGAAATCGGCGGCCCATATCGGTGCAGCCAGGAGAAACAGAGTACAGACAGACTTCATGAACTCATTATGCCGCGTTTAACTTTTTTTGCAGGTCCCCTCCTTTACAGGCCCCCTCGCCAGGCGGCGCGGCGCTGCCGCTCGCCGTTCAGATCCGGGTCGCCACTCCAAAGCGGCGGCTTTTGAGCGCGCGCTTTACCCCGGTTCGCTCTTACCGGCGTGGAATCCATTCCCCACCGCCGCCGAGCGCGAGAAACGGACGGCGCTCCCCGCCGATACGCGCGCCGCCATCGTTAACGAGGGCGAGTCCACCCTCGGCAAGACCTACGAGCCGCCGCCCGCGAGTCCCTTCCTGCGGCCTCGGCGGAGAAGAGCTCGAGGATCGGCCTCGCCGGCGTCGCGTAGTCCGACGCCTCGCTTCGGCGCCTCGCAGATCGCCCGGATTTCATCGGCGATGTGGTCGAGGAACCGAGCCTTGCCTTTGACGATCAATGGCGTGATTCCGGCCACCGGCGAAATGGGCTCGAACTGGCTCAGGCGTGGACGAATTCCATTCCGCCCGAGACCAGCAGCAGTAAATTGCCGTGAACCGTCGTGATCTCCGGGTGATGGCTGCCCTTCCCCATCACCAGGAAATCGCCCTCTTCGTAGACCAGGTCGCCCCAGCGCACGTCGCCTTTCAGCACCAGGCACTGCTCGGCGCCGTGGTGATTGTGCGCCGGATACCGCACGCCCGGGTCCATCCGCATGAGCAGCGTCGCGGTGCGCTTGTGGGTGTCTGTGAACAACGCCTTGATCGCGATCCCAGGGACTTCGGTGGCGACCCACGCCCCTTCATCGCGCCGGATATCGGCGGCGGGTTTGAGGTGCTCGAACTGCGCCACGCGGGACATCAGGCGCTCCTTTAACCCCACGGGCGGAGCGACGGGGGTCAGGCTCTCAGCGAGCAGCCGTAAGGCTTCCGGCAATTCCGTGAAAAGTTCGTCGCTCATTGGGCTGGCTCCTCCAGCAGACCGCGCAATCGGATCAGTCCCATGCGGATTCGGCTCTTGATGGTACCCAGCGGCTCGCCTAATTTTTCTGCGAGCTCGGCATGAGTCAGACCGCCGAAAAACGCCAGCATCAGCGCTTCCCGCTGTTCGGGAGGCAGCTCATTTAACACCTGTTGCACCCGGCGCCGCCGCTCGTGCTGCGACATCTGTTCCTCGGGCGAGGATTCACCGGACACCGGCTCCGGAGTCGTCTCGGGTTCGAACGTGAATACCTTGGGCTGTGCGCGGCGCTGACGAATGCGATCGATCGCCGCATTCCGCGCCATCGTCACCAGCCACGCCTGAACGCTTCCGCGCTCCGCCGAATACGACGATGCGTACTTCCACGCCTTCATGTACACGTCCAGCAGCACTTCTTCCGCATCTTCCCGCCGCTCCAGCATGCGTAGCAGCAGCCCGTTGATCATGGATGACGTCTCGTCGTATAACTGCGCGAGCGCGTCCTGCTGCCCCTCCGCGATCCGCTCGATCAGCGGTACGGCTTGCGCGCGCGCCGCTCCGGCCCCTGCTGGCGATTCGTACCTCATGAGTCCTGCAGCGATAGAAATTGCCAGCATATCTCAGGGAAGCCCCATTTGTCTCTACGGACACCGCCTCGCCCTGGATCACCGGATGACATCCAAATCTTTCCCGTAGACAACCTCTCCATCCCAATTCCGCCGCACCTCGTCCAGCACTTCCTCAGGCGATTGCCCCATCGGCAGGAGGTGGTAGAGTACCAATTTTCGCGGATGGACCTGCGCCGCCACGCGCCCGACATCGGGCGCCGACGTGTGGTACGCCGCGTGATATTTCCGCCACTCCGGCGTGCGCCCTTCCCAGCCCTTCTCGGAATACACTTCGTGGACCAGGATGTCCGCCCCCTTCGCCGCCGCAATCAGCGCCTGGCTGTACGTCGTATCGCCACTGATCACGATCACCTTGTCCTTCGCTTCGAAGCGATACCCGTACGCGTGCTTCCATCCGCCGTGCGGCACCGCGAACGCCAGGACGCGCACCATGTCGTCGCGATAGATCTCCCCTGGACGGACATCGTGCGCGGTCACAGCAAATCCGCTCGCTTTGTGCGGCTGCGTCCCGTGCAGCCGGATCGTGAAATCCTCCTGCCACGCCTTGAGAATGTGGCGCGTCATCGCGCGCAATCCCGGCGGACCGTAGGCTTCGAGGCCCTCCTCGCGGTCCGCATTCGGCGGCGTGAGGATCAAATCCGGATAACCCGCCGTATGATCGGAGTGCAGGTGCGTAACGAACAGCCGCGTCAATTGCTGCATCTTGAGCCCGGCCTGCGCAGCACGCCGAACCACGCCCGGCCCGCAATCCACCAGGTACACGCGGGCGCCGGAGATCACCGCGACCGAGGGGCCCATGCGCTCGGGATCGGGATTGGGTGTCCCAGTCCCCAGCAGAATCACGCGCGTATCCTGCGCGAAGACCGACGCCGCGCAAACGAAAATCAAAATCGTCCGTACAAAGAGCACCTCGACATTGTAGATTGAAGCCATGCCCCATGTTCTCCGCATCGCCACGCTCGCCTGCGCCGCCGCGCTCCTCGCCCCCGCCGCCGACAATCAACTCACCCCACAGGAGAAATCGCAGGGCTGGCGCCTGCTCTTCAACGGCAAGACCTACGCCAACTTCGAGGACCCCACCAAGAAATCGCCGCCATCGGACGCCTTCACCATCGAAGACGGCTGCATTAAGTCGCTTCCCCACGCCGCCATCACCGAAGATCTGTTCACTAAGGAGAAGTTCCGCGATTTCGAGCTCGAGTTCGATTGGAAGATCTCCCCGGGGGGCAACAGCGGAGTGAAATATCGGATTCAGGACCGCATCATGCTCGCGGACGAAGTGAAGGGCCAGAAGTTTGAAGACCGCGTCAATGCGTCGATGAAAACCCGGCGCAAGGATCGTCCCGCGAAAGGACAGGAGTACGTCATTGGCTTCGAATACCAGGTGCTGGACAACGAGAAGAATCCCGACGCCCGCCGCGGCACCAGCCATCAGGCGGGAGCCCTGTACGACATGATTTCGCCCGCGAAGGACGCCACCAAACCGGTCGGCGAATTCAATCATTCCCGCCTGGTGGTCAAGGGTGATCACGTCGAGCACTGGCTCAATGGCGAGAAGGTCGTCGATGGCACGCTGAAAGATCCCAGCGTCGCCAAAGGTACGGCTGCCCGTTGGGGCACTACGTCTCCCGTCTACGACCTCTTAGTCAATCAGCCGAGCAAAGAGTGCCAGATCTCCATCCAAAATCATGACAGCAACGCCTGGTTCAAGAACATCAAGATCAGACCCCTGTAACCCACCGATTCGTGGGGCACGGTTGTTATTTGCTCGCTGCCGACGCAGTCTGGCGTCTTTCGGCCATTGTCAGACTCGTATACCGCCCTACCCAACCGCCAGAATCCACTTTAATGTGATAAAAATAACCATGTATAGTACAGAAAAATGTTTTAAAACTACCAATTCTCCGTCCTTACATGTACTCTAGATCTACCTTACAGTACGAAACTACAGGATCCCGAAACCTTTA
This sequence comes from Candidatus Solibacter sp., assembly GCA_025463045.1. Taxonomy (GTDB): domain Bacteria; phylum Acidobacteriota; class Terriglobia; order Bryobacterales; family Bryobacteraceae; genus Solibacter. The sequence goes on along the minus strand of JAOAPT010000246.1, from coordinate 363 downwards.
TGACGAATATCTTCACTTCGACGAAACGCATTCTTGTAATCTCCTTCGCGATTCTCGCGTCGACGATGAGTGCGATGGCATCCCCCATCTTCGTTAGCAACTTCTCATTTGAAACCCTGCCGCCCGGCGGGTTACCCAACGGCGGCTGCGGAGCCGGATGCTCGTTCAGCGACGCGGCGATCCCGGGCTGGACCAATGCGTCGGGTTCGGGACAGTTTCAGACCGGCCCGCAAGCTGGAAACTTCACCTACTTCAACAGCGTGGATGACGGCATCACCACCGCCTACTCCAACGGGCCGACCATTTCGCAGACTGTGGGAGCGACGGTTCAGGCCGGAATTCTCTATACCCTCATGGTTGACC
>JAOAPT010000219.1 GCA_025463045.1 Candidatus Solibacter sp. | reverse complement strand
ACTGCGCATTCCGCTGAAGGCGGAACGTGCCGGAGCGTGGCTGTTCACTTGAGCTCTTCTCATACATCGGACGGGATTCGTACTTCCCCGCGAGTATCGGGATCGGCATCCAGCTCTCCAGGATGATCGAGACTCCCGCCCTCTATATGCGCGACCACACCTTTCCGCCGACGACTATTTCACCGTCAGCGTGACCGCGATCGACGCCTCAAGCGCGGGCGTACTCAGCACCCGGATCGTCACTGTCGCCTTGTAAACGCCCGGTGCAAGTCCGGTCGGATCGCCCATCAACGTCACCGGTTCGCCCGTCCGCCCCGCCGCGCGATTCGCGGTCAGCCAGGACGCCTCCACCGGAATACTCACCAGATACGGGATTGGTCCGCCGATGTTCAACGCTACTCCCACTGCCTGCGATTGACGGCCAGCCCACTCGATCGCATCCTGCGACAGTTTGAGCACCATGGGCGTCACCGGGATTTCCCGAATGCGATTCGCGCCGGCCTGCGCGATAAAGACGTTGCCCGCCGCGTCCACCGCCACCGAGCCCGGCGAGAAAAACGGGCCGCCCGCCAGGCTGGCGTTCAGCGACGGACCCGCGTCGCCCGCCGATTGCGCCAGAATACTCCCCGCAATCCGCCGGAGTGTGCCATCGGGCGCCATCGCCAGCACCGCCCTGTAACTCGGCTCGGAAATGTACATTGTGCCGCGCGCATCGAACGTCAGCCCGATGACCACGCACAGTGGAACCTCTAAAGCTTGCACGCCATCGTAAGCGAACTCCCTGGGAGCGCTGGGAGCGCACGGCTTGCCGGTGCCTGCCACCGGAGTCAGCGAGCCATCGGCATTCAGACGCTGCACCTGGCTGAAGGCACCGCCGTAGCCCGCGTGCGTCGTGCCCACGAAAACATCGCCGAGCGGATCGATCGCCACCGCGTTCCAATAATCGGTGCCCTGCTGGCCGGGGCCGGCGACCGTCTGGATCACGCCGCTGCGATCCACCAGCCGCAGCCGTGCATTCGACGTGTCCGCAATGTACGCATTCCCCGTGGCATCCACCGCGACGCCCTTTGGCTCATTCAGCGTCGCGCTCGCCGCCGGACCGCCATCGCCCTGCGAGCGGACCGCGCCGTTCGCGGTCCCGACGCCCGCGAAATTGCTGACGATTCCATTCGCGTCGATCTTGCGGATCCGGCTATCTTGCGTCGCCAGATAAATCGAGTTCTGCGCGTCCACGTAAATTCCGTAAGCCCCCGTGATCGCCGCCTGCGTCGCCCGTCCGCCATCACCGCTCGCACCCCGCAGTCCCGTGCCGCCCACCGTCGTGACGATTCCGCCAGGCACGATCTTGCGCAAGCGATTTCCCGACAGTTCGTCGGCGTAGAGATTGCCCGCCGAGTCGAGCGCGATCGCCGCAATCACGTTGAACGCCGCGTCGATCGCCGGACCGCCGTCCCCTTCGCCGGGCGTCGCCGAGTGACCGATGTCTCCATTGCCCGCGACCGTCGTAATCACGCCTCCCGAAATCCTGCGAACGTGGCCCGTGGAGAAATCGGTGAAGAGCAGATCCCCGTTGGAATCCGCCATCACCTGCGCCGGTAAGGCGAGCTTCGCATCGATAGCCGGCCCGCCATCGCCCGAGAAGCCGCGTACGCCCGTCCCCGCCACGGTGCTGATGATGCCATCGGGTGTGATCCGGCGAATGCGATTGTTCGTCGTGTCGGCGATGTAGAGCGTGCCATCGGGCAGGACCGCCGCGCCGCTCGGGCCTTGCAGTTGCGCCTGCGTCGCCGGACCGCCGTCGCCGCTGAAACCCGGAACGCCCGTGCCCGCGATCGTCGTCGGGGAGCCGTCGGCCGCGATCTTCATCACCTGGTGCCCCGCGAACTCCGCCGCGTACAGATTGTCGCGCGCGTCGATCGCCAGCCCCTCGAAATAGGTGAGTGTTGCCGAGGGCGGCAAGGTGTATACCGTGGAGATGAGGCCCGCCGTGTCCACCCGCTGGATGCAGCGGCAGTTCGAATCGGCAAAATCGAGATTTCCCTTCGAATCGAAGACCATCCCGCGCGGAGAACCCAATGCCACGTTCCTCGCGGGAATTCCGTCGCTCACCGGCAGCGCCGGAATGTCTCCCCCGGCGAATCGCGTGACCGTGCCGTCGCGCGCCACACGGAAAATCAGCCCGAAGAGCGCATCACCCAGATAGAGCGCACCCGTCGCGTCCTGCGCCATGCCCCGCAGAATCCCGATTCGCAGCGCGCTCGTCGGAATGCCGTCGGCAGTCGAGCCATCGAAGGCCGTCGAGACTCCGTCGCCCGCCATCGAGAGCAGGGTTCCATCGGGCTCCAGGCGTTCCACCAGGATCTGGTCGTGAATCAGCAGGCGTCCCGTGACACGGTCAGTCAGCAGGCCGTAGACTTGTGCCAGCGGCGCTTGCGTCGCATCCTTCCCTTCCACATCCGTGCGATGACTGTGCGGCGCGCCGGCAATGGTCACGATTTGCTGACCGCTTCCCGGCACGCAGGCAAGACAGAAGGCAATCAGCAAGGGGGCCCGCATACCTTCCGATTACAGCACAATAAGCGCGAGCAATTGGCAATATTATGCGATAAAGTAAACGATGACCGAGGTGCCCATGTCGATATCCAGACGCAACCTATTTGGCCTCGCGGCCGCCGCGCCCGCCCTTCTCCTCCCGCGCCGTTCCCAGGCGCAGGACACGATTCCCGAGATCGCCAAAGGCCCGTACAACGGCGCCGAATCGCTCAAACAGTACCGCATCCCCGAGTGGTTTCGCGATTACAAGTTCGGCATGTGGGCCCATTGGGGACCGCAATCCGCCGCCGAGTTTGGCGACTGGTACGCCCGTAACATGTATATGCAGGATAGCCCGCAGAACAAATACCACGTGCAGACCTACGGGCATCCCTCCAAGTTCGGCTTCAAGGACGTCGCGCTCACCTGGCACGGCCGCGATTTCGACGCCGACCACCTGATCCAACTCTACAAGAAGGCCGGCGCGAAGTACTTCATGTCGATGGGCGTCCATCACGACAACTTCGACCTGTGGAACTCCAAACACCAGCCGCGCTGGAACTCCGTTGCCACCGGGCCGAAGAAGGATATTGTCGGACTCTTCGCCGCCGCCGCGCGCAGCCAGGGCCTGAAGTTCGCCGTCAGCGAGCATCTCTCCAATAGCTACAACTGGCTCGCCGTATCGCACGGCGCCGATAAAACCGGCCCGCTCGCCGGCGTCCCTTACGACGGCACCGACCCCGCCTACGCAGATCTCTATCATCCGTTCCCCAAGGACAAGCCGATCCCCGCGCAAGCCATGAGCCGCGAGGCTCCCGATTCCTGGAAGCGCCTCTACTTCCTCCGCGTGCAGGACCTCGTCGATAAGTACAAGCCCGACATGCTGTACACCGATGGCGGCATTCCCTTCGGCGAATGGGGCTACAAACTCGTCTCGCACTATTACAACCGGGTGCCCAACGGCATCTACACCAGCAAGACCAAGAAGGATTGCGAAGAGGGCACCTGCGCGCTCGATATCGAGCGCGGCGTGGCAGGCGACATCCTGCCCAATCCCTGGCAGACCGATACCTGCATCGGCGGCTGGCACTACAAAAAGGGACAGAAGTACAAGAGCGGGAAGAACGTGGTCGACCTGCTCTGCGACATCGTCAGCCGTAACGGCAACCTGATGCTCAACGTCCCACTGCCCAACAGCGGCAAGCCCGATGACGAGGAACTCAAGACCGTCGAAGAGATCACCAAGTGGATGGCCGTCAACAGCGAGGGCATCTACAGCACACGCCCCTGGAAGATCGCCGGCAGCGCCGCCCCGCCCGCCGCCGGCAACACCGCCTTCAACGAGCGCAATCGCAAAGACCTCACCGCCGCCGATGTCCGCTACACCGTCAAGAACGGCACGCTCTACGCGTTCGTGATGGGTTGGCCCGAGCACGAGGCGACCATCCCGACGCTCGCCCTGGGCGGCGCTAATCAGGTCGGCAGAATCCGCTCCGTGGAACTGCTCGGTCACCGCGGCAAGCTGAAACACACTCAGGACGAGCAATCCCTGCGCATCGCGCTCCCGCCCGAGAAGCCCTGCGAGCACGCCATCTGCTTTAAGATCGTTGGCGCGTGAAGGACCGAGCCTTAATCGGAGCCGCGACGGTTACGGAGCGGTGGTCACCAACGAGGGCCACCGCTTGCTCACGCGCGCGGCTCGGATTGGAGTCTGTTCTTCAACGGATCGATTGCGCTCTTGGCGGCACCGCTGCTCTTACGGAGTGGCCCCGTAAGCGTGGGCACCCTTCTGCCTGTCCTCACTCACGCGCCTGCGATACCCTAGAGAGCGGTGCGCATCAGCCTCCTTCTTATCCTCATCTCCATCCTCGCCGCCTGCCGCACCACGCCGCCCCCGCTCCATCCGCTCGCCCCGCTCACTGCCGCCGAGATTCGCGATGCCGCCGACCTACTCCGCCCGCGCATTCCCGCCGGAGCCCGCTTCATCACCGTCAGCCTCGACGAGCCGCCGAAGGAGATGGTCCTCCGCGCCATCCCCACTCCGCGGCGCGCCTTCGCCGTCCTCTATGATGCCGAGCAGAACCAGACCTGGGAGGCCGTCGCCAACCTCTCGCAGCACCGCGTCGATCGCCTGCGCCTCGTCCCCGGCGCGCAGCCGCTCGTCACCGGCGAAGACTCCGCGCGCGCCGACCAGATCGTCCGCGCCGACCCGCGCTGGCGCTCCGCCATCGAGGCGCGCGGCATTCACGATCTCAACAACGTCAGTATCGTGGCCTGGACCGCCGGCTACTTCGCGCTCCCCGGCACCGGGCAGGGCCGCGTCGTCCGAGCCATTCCGTATTACTCGGCCGGCAACACGCACAACTACTTCGCGCACCCCATCGAAGGCGTCGTCGCGCACGTCAACCTCACCACCGGCACGGTCCTCGAACTCCTCGACAGCGGCCGCGACGTTCCGGTCCCGCGCCAGCCCGCCGAACTCGCGCCGCTCTTCAACGCTCCGCTGCGACTGCTTCCCGCGCCGCTTTCGATCACCCAGACTGCGGGGCCGGGCTTCCGCCTCGAAGACGGGGAAGTCCGCTGGCAGAAGTGGCGCTTCCGCTTCGGCCTGAACCCGCGCGAAGGACTCGTCCTCTACACCGTCGGCTACGAGGACGCCGGCCGCGTCCGCCCGATTCTCTATCGCGGATCGCTCTCCGAAATGGTCGTGCCCTACGGCGATCCCGCGGGCGGCTGGTTCTTCCGCAATAGCTTCGACGCCGGCGAACTCGGTCTTGGACTCAACGCCGCCCCGCTGCGCGCGGGCGCGGACTGTCCCGAAAATTGCACCCTCTACGACGCAGTCCTCTCCGATTCCGAGGGCCGTCCCGTCGCCATTCCCCGCGCCATCGCGCTCTACGAACGCGACGGCGGCATTGCGTGGAAGCATGACGACGAAACCCGCCGCGCCCGCGATCTCGTGCTCGGCTACGTCTCCACCGTCGGCAATTACGATTACGGTTTCGATTGGATCTTCCATCAGGATGGCGCGCTCGAACTGCGCGTCGCGCTGACCGGCGTGATGGCCGCAAAGGCCGTCGCCACCGGCGCGCACGATCCCTACAGTCACCCGGTCGCGCCGAATCTCGCCGCGCCGCACCACCAGCATTTCTTCACTTTTCGTCTCGATCTGGATGTCGACGGCGCACTGCCCAATCGTGTCGTCGAATTGAATAGCGTGCCCGCACCCGCTGGACCTGCCAATCCCTACGGCGGCGCCTTCCAGATGATCGAAACTCCGTTGCGCAGCGAACGCGATGCGCAGCGCAATCTCGATCTCGCCGCCAGCCGCAAGTGGCTCGTGACCAACCCGACCGCGCGCAACTCGCTCGGCCACCCGACGGGCTATGCGCTGCTTCCCGGCGAGAACGCAGTGCCCTTCGCCCAGCCGGATAGCTGGGTGCGCCGCCGCGCCGGCTTCCTCAATTCCCACATTTGGGTGACCCCATACCGCGCTGCCGAAATGTACGCCGGGGGAGATTACCCCAACCAGAGTCGCGGCGGGGATGGCCTGCCATCGTGGACGCAGGGCGACCGCGCGATCCAAAACCACGACATCGTGTTGTGGTACACGCTCGGCATCACCCACAATCCCCGTCCGGAAGATTGGCCGGTGATGCCGGTTCACGCTGCAGGCTTTCGCCTGGTCCCCTGGGGCTTTTTCGGACGCAATCCCGCGATGGACCTGCCGAGATAGTCCCCTGAAACGGAAAAAAGGCGCTGCCCTTACGGCAGCGCCTTTCCCGATGTTTCGAATTATCGTGCCAGCTTATGCCGGGCTAACATCTTCGGCTTGCAGGCCCTTGGGGCCCTTCTTCACCACGAAGGAGACGCGCGCGCCTTCATCGAGCGAACGATAGCCGCTCGCCGAGATCGCGGAGAAGTGAACGAAGACGTCCTCGCCATTCTCACGCTGGATAAAGCCGAATCCCTTCCCGGCGTTGAACCACTTTACTGTACCTGTTTCTCTCATCTTTCCTCTTTCTTCCGATCTAACAATTCCTGACCTATCGATTGAGGATGATGCTTCCGAGGTGACAACAAAGCACTGGACCACATTCAGCGGATTCAAACGACGTGAGAGGATTTAAGACCAGTCTCAGTCTACCATGTCCTGACCTCGTAAAAGCCAGAGGTTTTTTTCGACGCCCCCAGCCCCCGCCACGGAAAGTGCTAAGCTGCCAGTCAACCGTCAGATTGAGGGCCAGACTGGGGAAGCGATGTTGGGACGAATCGCGTTGTTTTCGGTGATCCTGTTTCCTTTGACCGCGCAGGTCCCCGCCTGGCAGGAATTCTCCCTCGGTCCGGCCACCCGAACCGTCGATACCAACACCACCAACCTTCGCCAAGGCACGCTTCATTCAAACTCCATCTCGCTCCAATCCCTCATCGGCGTGGCCGCCGGAATTTCCGGCGATCGCGTCGACGGACCGCCCTGGATCGCCCGCGACCACTACGCAATCTCCGCCACGCTTTCCGACGCCTCCCGCCTTCGCCTGCGAACCCGCACGACAGACGACCCGCGCGTTATCGACGAGTTCCGCGCGCTGCTCCTGCAGGAACTCGCGAGCCGCTTCCACCTGGAAACGCACCGCGAGACCCGCGACACGCTCGAGTACACGCTCCAGCCCGCGCCAGGAACTCTGCCCGCCCTCCGCCCGGCGGCGCCAGGGCAGAAGGTACGCATGAATATCAGCGACACCGGGCTCGCCTTCAACACCACGCTGGACGCCCGCGGCATCACCTTGCGAGGTCTGGGCGGCTGGCTGCAAAGTCAGTTGAAGACTCCCGTCACCGTCTCCGAAATCCTCCCCGCCGGTGCGCAAGATTTTCAACTGGAATGGAAGACCGGCGATGACTCGTCGCTCTTCGCCGCGCTGAAAAGTCAACTGGGAATGGAACTCGTCAAACAGGCGCAGCGCGCGGAATACCTGGTGGTCGACCGCGTCGAAAAGCCCGGAGAGCCCGACGCGCCCAAGATTCCGCACTCCTCCGAACCCGTCGCCGCCGCGCCCGATTCGTCCGTGCGCTACACTCCTGCGGAACTCCGCCGCGATCTGCGCATCCTCCGCGACGCACTCGAAGAAGGCCATCCCGGCATCTATCGCTTCACGCCAAAACCCGCGATGGACCGCGCCTTCGACCGCGCCGCCGCGCAACTCACGCGCCCCATGACCGCGCTCGAATTCTACCGCCTGCTTGCGCCCGTTGTCGCCCTGATGAAATGCGGCCACACTGCCCTGCGCCCCTCGAGCGGCATCCAGCAGCGCCTCGAGGCCGAACCGCTGCTCCCCATCGAAGCCGCCATCCTCGGCGGCAAAATCTACGTGGCGCGCGATCTCTCGGAGTACACTGTGCTCGCCGGCGCCGAGATCCTCTCCATTAACGGCGTCGACGCGCCGGGCATTCTATCCTCTATGCTCGCTGTCGTTCACGGCGACGGCGATTCGCCCACTGCCGGCCCTTACCGCCTCAGTCACAACCGCGGCTTCGCCCGCAATCTCTACCTGATCGCCGGCCTGCAGAGCCCTTTCCATCTGCGCTATGCGGTCCGCGGCCAGACGTTCGAGGCCACCGTCAACGGCCTGCCGCTCGCGGCGCTACACGATGGCGAGAGCCCCGCCGGAAATGCGTCCTGGAGCCTGGTCGACGCCTCCACCGGCGTGCTGAAAATCCGCGCCTTTGCAGGCAACGCCGACGACGGAGCGCCGATGGCCGCCTTATTCGAGCGCGTCTTCACCGAGATCCAGGCGAAGTCCGTCTCGCGCCTCATCCTCGACGTGCGCGACAACGGCGGCGGCGCCGACGAACTCGGCCGCCGCCTCTTCTCGTACCTCGCCGACCAGCCCTTCCGCTACTACCGCGACCTGATCGTCAACAAACTCAACTTCCGCTTCTTCCAGTACGTCCCTGCCCGCGATCCGCTGCCCGCCCGCGCCGCCGACCTCCTCCAACGCGGTCCCGACGGCAAGTTTCACATGGTCACCCATCCCAACTGGGGAATCCAGCAGCCCGCCGCCCCGCACTACGCCGGCAAGCTGATCGTCCTCATGAACGGCGGCAGCTTCTCCACTGCCTGCGAATTCCTCGCGACCCTGCATCACAAAGGCGGCGCGACCTTCATCGGCCAGGAGACCGGCGGCGGCTACTACGGCAACACGTCCGGTGCATCCGCCGCGCTCCGCCTCCCGAATTCCAAGCTGACGCTGCCGCTGCCGCTTGTCGGCTACTACCTCGCGATCGACGGCACAGAGCAGGGAAGTCACGGCATCCGCCCCGATCATCCCGTGGAATACTCGATCCAAGACGTCCTCGCCCACCGCGATCGCGAAATGGAAATCGCCCTCCGACGCTAGACACGGACATCGCCGCGGCGTACTGTATCCAAGTGCGTTCCTACCTGAAGCTCGGCGCCGCCGGGGCGATCCTCGGCGCGCTGCT
>JAOAPT010000202.1 GCA_025463045.1 Candidatus Solibacter sp. | reverse complement strand
AAAGGCAGATCGCCGCGTGAGGGCGGAGGCCCGCGGAGTACGGGGAGAAGTCCTGCCGGCAGGGGCTCGGCGACAGGTCCGGTGATGCGTTCATTACCCATTCAGCGCGCGATGTGGTAGGCCCTGTTCATTGAATTCGTTCTTCGGTTCGTTTTTCATTCCGCATCAGGATGAGCCAGGACATCATCGATGCGTGTCCCGTATTGCCCGTTCGATGGCCGCGCGCGTTTCCTCGATCTCCATTTCGTCGCGATACTTGCGCCGCGGCCAGAAGAAGCCCTTCATCCCGTCCTTCTTCCGGCGCGGCACGATGTGAACGTGCAGATGCGGGACGCTCTGGCTGATCCGGTTGTTGATCGCCACAAAACTGCCGTCCGCATCGAGCGCCTTCTCCACTGCCGCCACCAGTTGGCGCGCCGCCGTAAACAGCGGTGCCACCACTTCCTCCGGTAGATCGGCCAGCGTTTCGTGGTGCTCGCGCGGAATCAGCAGGCAGTGTCCCGCGAACAGAGGACGGGTGTCGAGGAAGGCCATTACGTCGGACGTTTCGAGGACTTTGGCGGCGGGAATGGTTCCGGCGGCGATCTGGCAGAAGACGCAGTTTACGGCGGGCATCGCCTCCATGATGGCACCGGAAGTACGCGTGCTATCATGAGCCTGAGAAGTCCATATTTTGGGAGGATACTAAACGATGGGTCCGCTGGGTTGGCCGGAAACGGTCTTCATCTTTTTCCTGGCCCTGATCCTCTTCGGCCCGAAGAAATTGCCGGAGCTGGGTCGTACCGTGGGAAAAGCGCTGACTGAATTCCGCCGTGCGTCGAACGAGCTTAAATCCACGTTCGATCGTGAAATGAAAAGCCTGGAGCAGGAGACGGAATCGTTCCGTGAAGTCGCTAATCAGTATCAAGCCGATACGTACAACTACGATTACTCGTCCTACGAATCCACCTACGAGGGTTCGTACGGCAACGAAAACTACGATTCCACTGCCACCACCCCATCCACTTTAAGCGCATCCGCAACTCAGGACGCTGAATCACCAACCGGTTTGCCGGAAGGCACGGTTGCTCACGGCTCGGAAACAATCGCGGCACATGAAACTGGCGGTCATACCCCGGAAACTCCGGGCGAGGATCCCCACGCGAAGGTTTCTCCCGCCGAACATAACGCATAACTGATGAATCCATCTGAAGAGCAGAAGGGGACTGGTGTTCCCCCGGTAGGCTCTATGCCTGCCGCGGGACACCACGATCCCAGTGCGCCGACCGATCCGGTGACGGCGAATCAATCCGTTGATCCGGCAGAGTCGCTGGACAGCTACGAGGATGGATATCCCCATGAGCCGGAGCCTTCCGCTCCGGCTGCATCGGCGCCCGTCGCGCCCGCGCCACCACCGCCCGCGACAGCCGTGGCAACAGTCCCTCGCCGTCCGGGCGGGGGAGGGAAGACTCCGCCTCCACCTACGGGCGGCGACGGGGGCGGTGACGATGAAGACGACGACGGAATGCTCCGCATGTCCTTCCTCGGCCACCTTGAAGAACTGCGCAGCCGCATTATCAAATGTCTGATGGGAGTCGGCGTCGCGTTCGCCCTCAGCCTGATTTACACCAACGCGCTCTGGGATTTTGTCTCTCAGCCCGCCGTGGAAGCGCTCAAGACGCTGGGCTACAAAGAACAAAACCTGGTGCAGATCGAACCGATGGAAGCGTTCAACGTCATCTGGTTCAAATTGCCGATCCTGTGCGCCATTTTCCTGGCCTCGCCATGGGTGCTTTACCAGGTCTGGGGTTTCATCTCCCCGGGCCTTTACCGGCATGAACGCAAGTGGGCGGCCCCGTTTGTCCTCGGCACAGCCGGCCTGTTCATTACCGGCGGCATCTTCGCCTACTTCGTGGTTTTCCGCTACGGCTTAACTTTCCTGTTGAGTATCGGCCAGGGAAATCACGTCGTCGCGATGGTCTCTATTACCGAATATTTCAACTTATTCGTTAATGTAACTCTCGGCGTCGGATTAGTTTTCGAGTTACCCGTAATTATTTTCATCCTTATCCTGCTGCGGATTGTCACACCAGCCTTCCTGATTACGCATAGCCGCTACGCCATTCTCGCGATCTTCATTCTCGCGGCGATCGTGACTCCAACTCCGGACGTCTTTAATTTAATGCTCTTCGCCACGCCGATGTGTGCACTGTTCTACATCGGGATTTTTGCAGGATACCTATTGGTACTGCATCGAGAGAACCGGAGATTCCCGTGGAAGAAGACCATGACCATAGTTATCCCCGTACTGCTCCTACTAGCTTTAGTGCTATACCTGTCCATTACTAAATATGGTATGAAACTGGTACCACACTGGCCATTTTTAACCCGGTAATAGTAGGTTTTTTGTAGAATTGCATCGCGCATCCGATGTAACATTCAGTTGACTATTTGGCGCCTCCACACCGGGGGCGCCGTTTCGGGATGCGATGGATTTATACAAAGCGATTCAGGATTTATACGCAGAGAAGGAAAAGCTGGAGAGAGTTATCGCTTCGCTCGAAGAGCTGCAGCGGACTGCCGGGTCCGTTCCAGTCTTGCCCAAGCCTGTCAAACGCCGTGGGCGGAAGTCGATGAACTCTTCCGAGCGTCAGGAAGTCTCCGAAAGGATGCGCAAGTATTGGGCATCACGTCGCGAGCAAAAGCCGTCCGACGAGCCAGTACCAGAGAAATCCGACCGTTGATTCCAACTAAAGTCCCATTCGGGATTATTTCTTAAAGAACCAGAGCCAGTAGTATTGATCGCCTGCGCCATACTGGTAGCGCATTTCAAAGCCACAGCGCTCGGCCATTTCGCGAGCCTGTGGTTCGGTGAAGAAAGCCCCTACCCAGCTATGATCCGGCTCGGTCTCGTCGACCGCGCAGCCCTGCACCTGGAACTTAAATAACCCGCCGGGCCGCAATATCTTGTGCACTTCGCGTACGTAATTCTCGATGATTTTGCGGCTGGGAATGTGCTGAAAGACGATAATGGAAAACGCGAAATCGATCTGGAATCGTGTCGCGATTCCGAAACGTCCGCGCCAGCCGCCGTACAGTGCCGAAAGATCCTTTCCATTGTTATGAAAGACGTGCGTGTTGGGAAACCCGACAACCGCTTCCCTCGCCTGCCGCACCATTTCCCGGCTGATATCGACCGCGTAAACCTCGCCGAAGAATCCGGCAAAAGCCCGCGTCACCCGTCCGGCCCCGCAACCGATCTCCAGTACTTTCATCTCCTTCGGATCTTTCCCCTGGCAGATGTTCGGCAGGTCGTTGAGGATCTCCTCCTCGAGCGTAATCTGGCCCGATTTGAAGAATTCTTCGTCCGACCACTCGTGCTGCCCCGTGACCACGTAGTGGCGGGCATTCTCTTTGGCACGCCGGTCCCAATCCCGCCGCATGCGAAGAAGTTGTCTGGTGATTTCGAGGCCTGCCATCTGGTATATTGATATTGTAACTGAGTGACCGAAGTGGGCGACTAGCTCAGCTGGGAGAGCGCTGCGTTCGCAATGCAGAGGTCGGGGGTTCGATCCCCCCGTCGTCCACCAACTTCCCCCTCAAAAAATCCCCAACGTCGTGCAGCGCTCCGTTGACGAACGCACTCTAATCGAGCGACCACCACTCACTAACGTTCGCGGCTCTGCTGGCCTTCTTCGCGTGTGCCGAGCGCTCAATCGGAGCCGCGACCGTGGAAGCGGTGATCGCCGAAGAGGGCAACCGCTTGCTGGCGCGTTCGATTACGCCGTCGCCAGCGGTGGACGCCGCAAGCGCGATGCGGCCAGTCCCAGCAGCGTGCCCGCAAACAGTCCGAACGCGCCGATCTGCAGTCGATTGGGAGAGCTGGGCGCCATCGGCATACTCGGCGGATCGAGCACTTCCGCGCGCACTGTCCCGCTGATTCGCGCCACCAACTCCTGCGTCACCATCTGCGCCTTGTATCGATCCGTGTACGCGAACGCGACCGTGAAGGCGCGCGCCTGTGTGTCTGCGGGCAACTCGACGATCCGCACCTGGATCGCCGTATTGCGCATCTTCCCGATCACCTGCGCGATCGGCATCGAGCGCCGCTCGGCCGGGTATAGCTCGTACTTCATGATCACGTCGTCGATCGACGCATCGGAAAGCGCCGTGCGCAGCGCCGCCCCGAATTTGTCGGTCTCACTGGTGCGCAGCACAGCCATCGACACGAACCGATCCGGTATCGACATCGCGATCGTGAGCCCGATCGCCATACCCGCGACTGCGAACGCGGCGATCAGTCGCAGACTCCACTGCTTGCGCCCGCGCGCAATCGTGTAGAGCGCGCCGACCACTGCACCCACCAGGAGGCCCGCCATCAGGCCGCTGAAGATCACCCGCGGCCGGTCCGGCACGCTCGAAACGTCCGGAAGGCTGGCCGGCCGAACCACTTCCAGATTGAGCTTGCCGTGCGCTACGTTCGCCTCCGCGAATGCCGCGACCACGGCGCGGACCGTGGCCTGCGCGGCTGCTCGATCCTGGTTCGCGAACGTGACCGTAAACTCACCGCCGCTCATCGGCTTCACGAGCAGATCGCGAACCCGCATCGTCTGGACGATGTCTTCCAGCGGCTCGTGACTCCGTTCCTTGTCGTAGAGCTTCTGCTCCTGGATGATGTTGGATAGCGAGTGACGGCTAAGGACCTCCTGCTGCAATGCCTGCATATGCAGCCACGCCTGCATGCGCGTCACGCCGGCCGAGGGATCGCTGATTCGTAGCACCGCGCTGGAGACGTACCGGTCGGACTGCGTCAGACTCCACGCGCCTGCTGTCATCGCGCCGGCGATCGCAAACGCAGCGGCGATCTTCCAGAAATTAAGCGTCGCCACCTGCATCGTCAGCGCCCCCCGCAAAATGTCGAATACATCTGCCCACCGCGGCCCGGCGTCATCGAGCAGGACGTCCAATTCGTCGCCGTAGCGCGCCCGCCATGCCGCCGGATAGAGCCGCGCCGCCCACCGCATCATCCGTCTCATGCGTGTTTCAACCTCCGCGCCGCGGTCTTCACCACCTGATCGAGCGACGCGAGCTGCTCCTCGAGGTAGTGCCTTCCGGCCGCGGTCAGGCAGTAGGGCTGCCGCCGGTCGTCGCTCTCCACCGGCCGAATCCAGCCGCGCTCTTCCAGGCGTGTAATCGCGCCGTAGAGCGTGCCCGGTCCGAGCCGGACCGCGGCGAATTGCCGGATATCCTCCATCATGGCGTAGCCGTGTTTTTCGCCCCCGGCCAAGCTGGCAAGTACGAGTAAAGTTGGATCGGACACTGTTATTACGTCTCGCGTAATATCGTATGGCGTAAGAGTCCGGCTGTCAAGGGATAAGTCACGAACCCCTTCACGAACCCACTGAACAGTGCGATACCATGTGCGCTGTGAAGCTCACATTCTGGGGTGCGGCCGGCACCGTCACCGGCGCCATGCACCTGCTCGAGACCGGCGGAAAGCGGTATTTGTTGGATTGCGGACTGGCGCAGGGACGGCGCAAGGAGGCGGACGCGAAGAATCGCCACATTCCGTTTGCCGCCTCGTCGATCGACGCCGTCGTGCTCTCCCACGCCCACATCGATCACAGCGGTAACCTGCCCTCGCTGGTGAAGCGCGGGTTCTCCGGCCCGATCTACTCCACACCCGCCTCGATCGATCTCTGCAACTGGATGCTGCGCGACACCGCGCACATTCAGGAGAAGGACGCCGAGTTCCTTAATAAGCGCCTCGAAAAGCGCAAGGCGGCGGGACAGGAAAACGGCGTCGTCGAGCCCCTCTACACCACGCCCGACGTTGAGCACACGCTGCCCCTGTTCACGCCGGTCCCCTATCACAAGCCGCTCGCCATCTCCGACACCCTCACTTATGAGGCCTACGACGCCGGCCACATGCTCGGCTCGTCTTCCGTGATCCTGCACGATATCGCGGGTCGCACCCCCGTGCGCCTCGCCTACTCGGGCGACATCGGCCGTCCCAATCTCCCCATCATCCGCGACCCCGAGACCATCCCGCCCGCCGACTACCTGATCATGGAGAGCACCTACGGCGGCCGCCTCCACAAGCAGGCCACCCGCGTCGTCGACAAACTCGCCGATGTGGTGAACCGCACCGCCCGCCGCGGCGGCCGCATCATCGTCCCGGCCTTCGCCGTCGGCCGCACGCAGCAACTCGTGCTCCTGCTCCACCAGTTGTTCAACGAAAGGCGGATTCCCAACATCCCGATCTTCGTCGATAGTCCGCTGGCGGTGAACGTCACTTCCGTGCATCGCGCTCATCCGGAGTGCTTCGACGACGACACTCGCCAGTACCTCACCAACCACGAAGATCCGTTCGGCTTTCAGCGCCTGCAGTACATCCGCGACGCGAGCGAGTCGAAGAAGCTCAACGACATCCACGGCCCCTTCGTCGTCATCTCCGCCTCGGGGATGTGCGAAGCCGGCCGCATCCTGCACCACCTGCGAAACAATATCGAGGACCCGCGCAATACCGTGCTGATCACCGGCTTCCAGGCGCAGGACACGCTGGGCCGCAAGCTGGTCGAGAAGTGGCCGGAAGTACGCATTTTCGGCGAGCCGATGCGCGTACGCGCCGAGATTTCCAGCCTCGACGAACTCAGCGGCCACGCCGACCAGAACGAACTGTTAGAGTGGATCCGCCCCATGGTCCCGACCTTGCGCAAAGTCTTCCTGGTGCATGGCGAAGTGCTGCAATCGGAGATTTTCGCCGGATTATTGCACTCGCGCTATGGCCTGGAGGCAATTTGCCCCACCCTCGGACAGAGTTTTGAGATCAACTAGATGTAACCGAAATCGAGTCGATCTCCATCTATACTGTAAAGAAGCCAAAGGAGCATCGTTACGTGAGTCCTCAACCGCCTTACCAGGAGCCGCAGCAGCGTTCAGGCCTGCTCGCCGCGCTAGTCGCCGGGGCCATCATTGCACTGATCGCCACCAACATCTATCTCTACGTACAGTTGGATCACGTGCGCACCGATGTCGCTCAGGTACGCGAGTCGCTCTCCACTGAGTTGAGCAATCTGAAGGACGCCTCTTCGGTGACCTCCGCTTCGCAAACGCGCCATCTCGAGACACTGAAACAGGAATTGGAATCCGCCCGTTCCAAGAGCCGCGATGAAGCGCGCAGCATGTCGAGCCAGGCGAAGGCGGAAGCCCAGGCGCATGCCGATCAGCTCGCCCGCCAGATCCAGGCCGAAGAGGCCAAGGTGCAGCAGCAGGTCTCGAGCGAAATCAGCGAAGTCAAAACCGCCGCCAACACGGCAAACGCCAAGATCGCGGACGTCTCCACCGACGTCGGCGGCGTCAAGACGCAGGTGTCCGCCACCCAGGCCGAGTTGCAGAGGACCATCGCCACCCTCAAGACCACCCAGGGCGATCTCGGCGTGCAGAGCGGCTTGATCGCTACCAACGCGCAGGAATTGCAGGCGCTGCGCCGGCTCGGCGAGCGCAACTACTTCGAGTTCAAACTCGGCAAGGGCAAGGAACGCCAGCGTGTCGGCGACATCACGCTGCTGCTCAAGAAGACCGACCCGAAGAAAAACAAGTACACCGTCGAAGTCATGGCGGATGACAAGCTGACCGAAAAGAAGGATAAGAACGTGAACGAGCCCGTTCAGTTCTATACCAGCAAGGCACGTCAGCCGTACGAAATGGTTGTCAATCAGGTGCAGAAGGACCTGATCGTCGGCTACCTGGCCACCCCCAAGGAACAGACCGCCCGTTAGTCTTTCTTTGCGCGGCCCGCCATGTAAAACCCGCCCGCGACTGCCTGCGGGTGGGCAATTTGGCGTGGCGGCCCCCTCGTCCCGCCCCCACAAGCCTTGTATTTACAACGTTCTTGGATTTTGGACAGCTACGTGCTGATCACTAGAGCATGGAGCTCAATTTCAGTTCGAGCGAAAATTGGAGCGAGATCGTAAGTAACAATCTCGCGCAGTCCGAAATTGAGGGCGGCGTCGATCTGGCGCAAGTGCCGGCCGAGACGGTGCTCGAAGTTCGTACGCGGAATACCACGTACACAATTGTCAATAAAGGTGCGGGACTGGCCGTTATCTCCGGCCATCCGGTCTACTGTCCGGAACCCGTGCTGGCGCACATCAAAGGCTCCACCTGGGGCGGCGCGATGTTGAAGGAAAACTACATTGGCCGCGGCATGCGTCTGGAATTCCAGGTCGATGACGAAGAGAGCCCGGTCCTGACCTCGCGCATCATCGAAATCGAAGAGCGCCGCGCCGCGTAATCGCTGGCGCGGCGTGCGCGATAATCGGCAAGTGCCCCTGAAAATCGCGACTTACAACGTCAATTCCATTCGCCAGCGCCTTCCGATCGTCCTCGACTGGCTTGAAAAGTACCAGCCCGATGTTCTGTGTCTTCAGGAGACGAAAGTCCAGGACCACGAATTTCCTGTCGAAGCATTCCGTGCGGCCGGATATCATGCGGCGTACCGCGGAATGAAGGCGTACAACGGCGTCGCGACCATTACCCGCGCGGTACCCGACAAGGTGGTCTACGGCCTCCATGAGGGCGCGGACAACGAGGACTTCCGCGTCATCCAAACCGTGGTCGAGGGGATTCCGATCATCAACAGCTACGTGCCGCAGGGGTACAAGATCGACTCCGAGAAGTACGCGGCCAAGCTTGCCTGGTTCCGCCGGCTGAGGACCTATTTCGAAGCGTCGCTCGCGCCCAATGTCCCCGCGATCTGGCTCGGCGATCTCAACGTCGCCCCTGAGACGATCGATGTCTATCATCCTGACAAGCGCGGCAATGATCCCGATTTTCACATCGACGCCCGGAACGCCTACAAAGATACTGTGGCGTGGGGCTTCGTCGATGTCTTCCGCCAACTCCACCCCGAGCTCGTGCAGTACACCTATTGGGATTTCTTCCGCAATGCCTTCGAGCGCAACTTCGGCTGGCGCATCGACCACATCCTGGCGACCGCTCCGCTGGCATCGCGCTGCCGCACGGCTGAAATCGATATGGCCCCGCGCGCGGTTAAGGGCGCCTCCGATCACACCATCGTCTGGGCGGAATTCGAGTAAGACGCAAGCCCTCGGGAGCCAGGCCCTCTTCCACGTGACCACCGCTCGCTGAGAAGGTGTGAAGGATTCGGTGTTTCTATGGGAAGAACGAGGCGGGCATCCGGGAGCACACGGCATGATTCAGGTACTCGCCTCACTTGTCTGTGCAATGTACTTTGCAGCCGCGAGCGGAGTCTTCGCCCGCAAACAACTATGGCGGCCGACGTAGCGAGTCACTTCGCCGCTGGTGGAATGCCCGATAAGAGTGACGTCTCTCAGATTCAGGGCCTCCATGAGGGAAGCCGGGTCGCCGGCGTAGGTGTCCGTCTCGTTGCCGTCCTCGGCTGGTCCGCACGGGCATACCCGCGCCGGTCCTGCGCGACGACGCGATATCCGTGCTGGCCGAGAACAATGATGTGCCCATCCCACGGATTGGCGCCAGGCGGCCGTCCGCTGCTCCAGTCCTTGTAGTAAATCTCCGCTCCGTCCTTCGTCGTAATTCGGTTCATGTGCTTCTTCTCTCCATCTTCGGACCCGGCTATGATCGCGCCGTCAATAAACATTTCGCGCTACTCATCTTTGTGTCTCTCTTTGGATTTCGGAAGAAGTCAGACGTTTGTGTAAGCCAGCCCGGTGAAGACCGCCGATCGGCCTGCCACAGGGACTATCACAAGGGATTGTGTAACAGGGTGGCTCATTCAGGGGAACGAGCGCGGGATGATAATATAGCGCAGCCTGAACAAACGAGAGTCCCGTGAGAACGCTCCTGGGCTGAGGAATACGACCGCCGGCCAGGAGACACGCGGACGGCCCTGACGCAGCTAAAAGGGCAACGGCCACTGCCACCCAGATTTCCATCACGCTCAGTATGCTGCCGCAATCGGAGTCAGAATGTCGGGCCCTGGGACTTCGATTCCGCCTTGAATACACGCACTGAGCCCGACTGAGCCCTCAACAACGCACGCAAGCGAATTACCATTGTTCGGCACCTTTCTTAACTACCACTTTGCGGTCTTGAAAGGCGCACTCATGGCACTACTCCGGTCGGACCCATGTCTCAAGGGTGTTTTCCATGGCCCCGTTCGGGGCCGCAACAAGGGATGAAAATGCACCATTGTTTTTTTGGCGTCATTTTCAGCGGAGCTGATGCGCTGGGCTGGCAGGGATAGGAGACGTCAGATCAGAGTGGTCTTCAACGGAGT
>JAOAPT010000173.1 GCA_025463045.1 Candidatus Solibacter sp. | reverse complement strand
ACGTGCCAGTAGCGCGGAATCTTCGCGCTCAAGATCATTTGTGGCACCAGGTCGCCCCAGATCAGCGCCTGGGTCTGCGCCGGAATCAGGAAGTTCTGTTCGGCCTCGGCGAGTGCGTAGGGAAGGGAAGCGAGCGAGCCGACCAGGCGTCCACCGCCGTTCGACGGCCAGCCTGTGCCGTAAAGCTCGGTCGGGCGCCAGGTGTGATCGGTGCCCTGCATGCCGAGAAAATCGTGGCTGCGCACGAAGACGGGATTGGTATAAAGGATCTGCGCACCGGGAGGCGCGTAGTGTGCGTAATTGAAGCTGAGCAGTGTGTCGCGCAGCAGCGGCGTCAATAGCGCGCGTGTTTCTTTGACCTTTTCCGGGTCGCCCGCGGCCTTTTCGATCGAGGCGCGCAGGTTGAGTTTGCGTTCGCTGTCGATGTGCTTATCGGTCCAGTAGCCGAAGCCCATCGCATTCTTCTCGTTGGCCGACAGGGAGCCGCGCGGGAGTTGAATTTCGCTGATGCGGCTGGCGAGTTTGTTGACCAGCTTCGGATCGAGCTTCTCGCCCTTAGCGACGGCTTCGATGTGGTCGGCGAGTTGGAAGAGCGTGTCCAGCGACACGATGCGCTGCGCCTGGAGAATCCGCGTCAGGTCCTGAACCACAAGGTCGTGACTCTCGTCATCGTTCGTACCGCCGGCCAGAAGGTCCAGCATCTTTTGGTGCGGCTCGGTGTTACCGGCTGCGGACCCGAGCAGCAGTTTCACGCTGTTGCGGCCCGCGTCGAACAGCTCGCGATTGTTCTTCACCGTGTTGAACGAAGCGACGATGCCGGAGAAGATGGCGTCCGCCTGCGCCTCGGGAATACTCTGCTGGCGCACCAGGATCTGCCAAAGTCCGACCAGCGCCTGGAAGGTGCCGGCGAGATCGGAGTGCAGCGCCTGATCCTTCACCTTGGAAATGGAACCGGCCGCGTCCAGGAACTGCGCGATCGATTTTTCGCTGAGGTTGCGCGATTCGCTGAAGAGCGGATACTGGCTGCCGTAGCTGTGGAACTCACGCGCCAGCCGGTCGACGGTTGCGGCTTCGAGCGGCTTCTCGCGATTGCGATCGATATCGCCGATCGCCATGAAGATCTTAAGCGGCTCGTTCTCGACAGTTTTGCGGCAGAGCGCGAAAAGGGCTTCGAGCACGTCGTCGGGCTCTTTCCACGTGGTGGCGAGCTTGGTGAGTTTGCCGTCGTACTTTCCCTGCGGGTGGTTGATGAAGAGATTGCGCCAGACTTCGATGCTGCCCGGAATATGCGGCTTGCCATTCGGGTCCACGCGAAGACGCGTGGTGAAGAGCATCATGTCGGTGTTGGCGCGGAAGACCGGGCGCGCCGGTCCGGGGCTGGTGATGCGGCCGCGCACGGCGGTGTAGAAGCGCCGCATGCGGGAAGGATCGGTGAGGTAATCACGCACCGGCCCTTGGATCCGCGCGAGCGCGTCGTACAAGCTGGCGAGCCAGCCATCGTCCTTCGACATGAGCTTGTCGAAGAAGGCCGTGCCCTGGTCGGGCGGAGCACCGGCGAGTTCGGTCCATACCGCGGCGGAGCGCGGCCCGCCGGGAAGGACGGCCTTACCGTCGCGGATCTCGAACATCCCGCCGAAGAAATCGAGCACGTGCGAGTAGGCCTTGAGGCGCGTCACGGTAAGCGCCTTGCGCATCGACTCGGCGGTTTCGGTGTCGAGCTTGGAGAAGCCGAGGTAGAGGCGGCAGGTCGAAGGATCGGAGATGAACGCCTCGATGAAGTTCGCGCCCTCCTTGTCTTTGTCCTTCGCGGAGGTCCAGTATTCCGGCCCGAACATAACCGTCACCTGCGTTGGATGGAAATCGTAGGTGAACGGACGGCTGGTGCGCAGGGCCTGCTCCAGCTCATTGATCGGGAACCCGGAATCGGTGGTCACGAAGGCGCGCATCTGGTTGACGGTTTCGAGCACGACTTCACTGCCGCAGCCGCCGCGCATGCGGAAGCCGAGGATGCGAAGCAGCTCGCCTGCGGCCGGCGACTCGCAGGTATCTATTTTAATGACGCGCGATTCACCGGCGAGCTTCTCGAGCTCATGCGCCTGCGAGAGGTAGCGGTGCACGAGCTTCAGGTATTCGGTTTGCTCGAGCGCTTCATTATTATGCGAAGCCTGATACCCGTTGGTGACCACGTTGCGGGCCAGCGCCGGAAGAATTTCATCGGCGGTGGCATCGGGCGAGAGCGCGGCCATGCGCGCGAACGAGCGCAAGGGACCGGGGATGTTCGCCGTGCCGATAGTGGTCTTCGCGGGCAGCTCTCCCATCGAGCCGTTCTTGCCGCCGGACGCGCGGTAGGTGTCCAGATTTCGGGAAGCGGAGCCGCGGTCTCCATACACCATGTCGAGCAGCGCGAGGCGGCGGGCCACGGCGGCGGCGCGCGCGGAATCGCCCGACGTGTTCAGCGCAGCGAGCACTTTACCGTAAGCATCGCGGGCTCCGGGGTCGCCGTAGCGGTCGAGGAATTCCGCGTAGGCGCTCCAGGCGGCAATGTTGTTCGGGCTGGCCTGGGCGGCGCGGGCGAGCGCGGCGCGCGCACCCGCAGTGTCGCCGGTTGCTTCCAGTTTCTGGACCTGGTCCAGATTCTGTTCCCCAAGAGCAGCGGATGAAGCGGAAGCTATTATGGCAAACGCGTAAAGCAGAGACGCCTTCATTGAGGTCCTCCGTTACTGGTGAATCACTGTACCACGTCAGTCTGTAGTCTGGTGATTCTAAATCAAACAAAACATGGAACGCAACCGTCACCTTGTAAACACACCAACAAGGCCCAAAACAGCAGCTCTCCCGAGTGTTCGATCGCTAACGGTGACCGCGACGATTAACGCGCCGGCAAGGTGAACGTCACGTGGCGCTCGGCGTTGAGCTGGCGACTCAGGTCGCGATCGATCGCAGAGAGCGGTGCCTGCTTGGACTCATGCTCGATCGAGACGTAGTGGAACGTGTTCCCTTCCGTCCAATAAGCCACCGCGGCGCGGATGGTGTGGTCCTGAAACGCGATCAGGTACATTGATGATGCCGACGACGAAGAAGAAGGTGAGGACGATGACACCTCGGGGGTCGGCCCGGCGATCTGCTGACCGTACTGATCGTATTCCCGGATGACCGGATTTGCTCGCTGGTAGACGGTCGCCGCCTGCGGATATTCCGGATAGACGACGGTCACATTGGACGATGGCTGGTAGGCCGGGTATCCGTAGGAGTAATTCGGATAGTAACCATAATCGTAGTCATAGTAACTGGGCCAGTAACCATATCCCGGATAGTACGGGTAATAACCACCGTAGTAACCGAGACCGACGAAAAACCGTCCACCTCGGAAGCCGCCGAAGCCGCGCTGGCCGAAGCCTCCGAACCCGCCATGGTTCCCGACGAAGCCACCACCGCGGTTCCCGACGAAGCCACCACCACGGTTCCCGACGAACCCGCCGCCGAAACCGCCGAAGCCGCCGGAATGTCCGCCGCCTACAAAGCCGCCGCCGGAGTGTCCACCGCCGAACCCGCCGGAGTGTCCACCGCCGAACCCGCCGCCACCCATGTGGCCGCCGCCCCCGCCCCCACCGCGGGCGCCACCCCCGCCTCCGCCGCCACGTTGTCCGAAGCCGGCCGCTGCCGTCAGGCAGCAGCAAAAAGCGATTTTGAGTACGAGTTTCATACGGGGTGCGCCTCTCTTTTTCGAGCTTACCGCCGACGGCTGCCCCCCGCAAGGGCCGGCGGTTTGTCTACGAGACTTGGGTACAGTAAGAACAGATGATCTATACGTGTTATGAAATGGTCCGGGACTGCCGGGCCGATCTGCCTGAGGGGTGGACGCACTTCGTTACCTATTACATTCCGGTGATTCGCCGCATTCTGGGGCAATACGCTCCCGGACAGGGGGATGACCCGAAGCTGCTGGAGCGCGTGCTGTTGGCGATTCGCAAACCGGAGTCGAGCATGTTCAACAGCATCGAGCCCGCGCCCGAGCGGTGGTTTGTCGCCGAGCTGCGTCAGAAGGTGACGGCCGAGCTGCAGGCCGCGGCGCCGGAATTCGAGATCGATCTGGAGGCGCTCGGGAAGGCGCTGGCTCCCATGACGATGACGGAGAAGCAGGCCGTATGGTTCGAGACCATGCGGTACGCCCCGGCGGAAACCGGGCCCATGCTGCGGATCTCGGCACAGACCGTGGAGAAGGTGCGCGAGCGTGCGGCGGACATGATCCGTGGGACTGTGGATGCGTGGCGGCGGACGCTGCTGGCGGAGAATGGCGCGGCGCTCGGCAGGGAAGCACAGGCGGCGCGCGGCGAGGATTGTCTGCCGGCGAAGGCGTTCCTGGATGTGATCGAAGGGCGTAGCGTGTGGCGCGATCGGGAGCTGATGGACCAGCATCTGCGCGGGTGCTGGCATTGCGTGGATCACTTCTGCCGGCTGGTGGAGGTGAACGAATGGCTGCGGGGGAATCAGCCGCTGCCGGAGGCGGAGACGCGGCGGTTTCTGGATTTGCTGGGGATCGCGGCGGTCAAGCAGACAGGCTGGAAACGGCTGTTCGGGAAGGCGTGAAAACAGAACTGGCCACGGATGAACACGGATGGACACGGAAAAGAGAAGGCAATTGAGCCACGTTGGCCTGCGAGTTGGCGACGGGCTTGGCGGGGCCAGGTGCGGTTTTGAAAAGGAAATGCGATCGGCGATTTTCTTTGCAAGTGGCGAAGAGAATCAACGTTAGATTCGGTTTGACGCGAGCCGGTTTGCATATGACGGGCCGGCTGCCCTACGTTGCCGTCGCCGCAGCATCGCGGTTAGTGGGAGTCAACTGAATTCTGGAGATCCAAACGACCAATAAGTACTAGCCGACTAACTTTGCGGACCACCTCTTTCCCTACTTAGAATGGGACACTGATGCTGAAGTATGGCGATTCTCCGGCGGGGGCGCAGGTTCGGGTAAATGGCGCGGGAAGATTGTGCATGCGAGCCTCCGGGTCGGTGAAAGGCGCGTGTTTGACTGCCGGCGGAAGACGGATCTGGCAGGATGCTGTTGCAGGAGACGTTCTGGGCGAAGCGCTTCGGCGCACTCGTCGACCGGTTCGGCATATCTTAGGAGATTTTGGGAGATCAATTGCGCGAAGTAACGAGTGGCGGGGGGCGTCGCAACGACGGAGTATTCCTGTTCGTTGTGGCGGCGATCTGCTGTTTCGCCGGAACTTGTGTCGCGACTGCTACCGGTCGCGGAGCGCTCCTGTCGCATGACTCGATCGCCTATTTCGCGGCGGCGCGTTCAGTGATCGCGGGTCAAGGACTGACGATTCCGTTTGGCAGCGCCGAGCCGACACCGCTGACGTATTGGCCACCGCTCTACCCGCTGGTGCTGGCGGCGGCCGGCCTGCTCACAAAGGATGTTGAGAGGGGCGCAATATGGCTCTCGATCGGACTGCTGGCGGGAGCTACGGTTCTGATGGCGATCTTAACCCGCAGACTTACGAAATCCGGTTATCTCGGCTGCGCGGCTGCATTTGTCTTCGCTTCTCTGCTGACGACGTGGCAGACGTATAGCATGGTCATGGCGGAGCCGCTGTTTGTGTTCCTTCTGTTGCTCTTTGTCTACCTGTTGGACCAGTACTTCACGGGCGCGAACCGCTGGCTGTTCTTTGCGGCGGCGGCAGCAGCGGGCCTCGCTTTGATTACGCGATTTGCCGGGCTTCCGTTCATCGGCTGGGGAGCGATCGTCATCTTCCAAAGAGGACGATCCAGTTGGAGACGGTGGAGCGACGCGGTGCTCTGGACTCTGGCCGCCAGCACGCCGGCGATGCTGGTAGCGGTCTGGCATCTGCGCGTGGCCGGGAGCGTGGCTCATCGCACGCTGGCGTGGCACCCGCAATCGATCGGCTTCTTTCTCCAGTTGCTGAATGGTTGCGCCGGGTGGATCCTGCCGGCGTGGCTGCCGCACCGTGTTTGGGTTTTGGCTGCCGTATGCCTGCCGCTGGCGCCGGTTGCCGGCATGTATTTCCTTCGCCGGCCGCGAGCATGGGAAAGTTCTCTCGCACTTTTAATCGTGATCAATATCGCGTTCCTGGTTGCGGTCGGGTTTCTCGCGGACGCGATCGTGGGCGCGAAGCGGGCTGCTCAGGGGATGGTGGCATTTGAAATTCTGCTGGTCGTGATTGCCGGCTCCAGATTTCTCCGAACGCCGCGCACGCGGAGGGCGGTTGCGGCGGCGGTGGTTGCCTTGATCCTGATCCCGAACTGCTCGAGCGCGTACCGGTGGGTGAGGGACAGGAGCTTGAATACGGATGGCTTCGGCGGCAGTGCGTACCGC
>JAOAPT010000165.1 GCA_025463045.1 Candidatus Solibacter sp. | reverse complement strand
GGCTTACTTGCTCAAGACTTATTTGGGTAAGGAACTTCTGGGGACCATACG
This sequence comes from Candidatus Solibacter sp., assembly GCA_025463045.1. Classification (GTDB taxonomy): domain Bacteria; phylum Acidobacteriota; class Terriglobia; order Bryobacterales; family Bryobacteraceae; genus Solibacter. Next base: position 6,998 of record JAOAPT010000165.1, on the reverse strand, counting down.
CGCCGTCCATGCCGGAGAGTAGAGGCTAGCTTAGCCGAGCTAGTGGGGGCCAATCGCGAAGGGCTGCCTGGAAAGGCGGCTGCGGGCAAGATTGCCCACCCCACGTTGCTTACCCGGGCTGGTCCTTTTTGGTCCTGGCGGCATGGCTGCGCTGTCAGCAGCGTGTTGCGGTTCGACCAGAAGGTGTTGGAGCCGGGGTTCAGCACGATCTTTTCGAAAATCGCAAGCCTCCTCAGTAACGCCCTATTTTAGAGGTATTTCTTGATATCTGGATGCAAATACGCCTGAATCTCGGGCTGGTCCAGGTTCTGCAAGTCGATCAGTTTCGGCTCGAGATCGTTGATCCTTACCACCGGCTGGCCCTTCAGTTTCTTGATCGCGGCCTGGAGCGCTTCGTATCCCATCTTGAATGGGTTTTGCACAACCAGCGAATCTACCAGGCCTGAGCGAAGATCGTCCAGCAGGCTGGGGCCGGCATCGAAGCCAACCAGCTTGATTTTGCGGCCATGTCGCTCCCGGATGGCTTGGGCGGCTCCCATCGCGCTGGCTTCATTGGAAGCGAAAAGCGCGTCGAGTTCTGGATGCGCCATCAGAATGTTTTCAGAGACCAGCAGTGACCGCGCAAAATCAGCCATGCCGAAACGCTTGTCGACGATGCGGATGTTGGGATACTTGCCGTGTATGGTGTCCTCGAAGCCTTTCTCGCGCTCCTCGACGGACGCACCACCGGGCAGCACCGCGACGATGGCAACCGTGCCCTTGCCGTTGACGAGCTTGCCGACGCGGTCCGCCGCGATCTGTCCGCCCTTATAATTGTCGGTAGCGACGCGCGCCACATACTGCCCGGTATCGATGCTTGAGTCGACGATGACCATAGGGACGTTCTCTCGTGCGGCGCGCTCGACCACACCTACCATCGCTTTGCGATCAATCGGCGCCAACACGATAGCGTCTACACGGCGGTTGATCATCGCATCGGTAATCTGGAGCTGGCCGGTGTAATCGGTTTCCGAGGGCGGTCCGTTCCAGATGATCTCCACGCCGTTTTCTATGGCGGCTTTGGCGGCACCAGCGTGGACGGATTGCCAGAAAATCGTGGTGTTCCCTTTCGGGATAACTGCGATCGTCATCTTATGCTCGCGCTTGCACGCGAGAAAAAAGGATGGCGCTGCAAGCACCAGTCCCAGGACGGCAACGGCGGTCTTTCGCATTTATTCTTTCACGTAGCTCGGGCGTAGATGGCTCGATGTCCGTTGGATCGTAAGTGTCGGCATCGGCGGCGATGGTCAGTTCGGGGTACAGAATGCCACTAGTGGCCTATTTCCTTGCAGCCTCCTCAATCAGTGTACCCGTGAATGCGCGGGGCGCGGAGCACTGGCGTGGAGCGCGCCCGCCGGGCCTTCGAGCCGCGAGACCGCTCACGCATGTCGAGGCACTCGAACTCGATCGCGTTCCCAGCCATTTGATCGTTCCAGGCGGCCGGCTACGTCGGCCTGGAATTCGCGCAGGCATTCGTTCGTTCCGGAAGCCGAGGGCGGGTAGTACCTCGGAATGTCCTAGAGTGTCCCTGCTTTTTTTGGCACACACCGCCGCTGTACACGAATAACACCCAGGCGGCGGAGATCGGCCGCGCCATGAAACAGGAAATCGTTTTTGCGCGGGGCGCCAGAGAGACATATGGCTAGCCCTCCGCCTTCAGCAGCCGCGCAATGGCCGACGCGCGACGTGCCCAGTCCGTGGTCTCAATCTCCAGTTGCTTCCTTCCGGAACGAGTGAGGGAGTAGAATTTGGCGCGACGCGAGTTCTCCGTCTGGCGCCACGCGGCGTCGAGCCATCCTGCGCGCTCCAGCCGCTGCAAGGCGGTGAGAAGCGATCCCGGGTTCACCTTGAACACTCCACGCGAGATTTGCTCGACGCGCCGGGAGATGCCGAAGCCATGCATAGGCTCGATGCTCAGCGTCTTGAGGATGAGCATGTCGAGCGTGCCCTGAATGACGTCGGTATTTGGAGCGTCCATAAACACTCCGGAGAAAGATCTATGTCCGACAGTAGCGCAGCTTCATCATGAGTGTCACGATGTGATCATCAACCCTAAGAAGGAGGAGGCGCTCCCACCCATCGATGTTCGTCTCTGCCCGGACGGAACCGACATCCACGACGCGCGCCATGTCTCTCAATGGCTAAGTTTCGGGATGAACGAGGGGTTTACTTCCTTGGATGCGCGGTGGACTCGCGCACGATCAACTCTCCCGGAACCCGGATTGCGTCGCCCGAATCGGACCCGGCAAAAATCAGCAGGAGCGTCTCCATGGCCAGGCGCCCCATCTGCCGCATGGGCTGCCGCACGGTAGTCAGCGGCGGATTCAGGTACTGGCTGATGTACAGATCGTCAAAGCCCACCACGGAGATATCTTCGGGAATCCGCAAGCCGTGTTTGCGGACCTGGCGCATTGCGCCGAGCGCCGACAAATCGTTGTAGCAGAAGATGGCGGTAGGCGGTTGGAGCAGCGCCAGCAGCTCGGCGGCCGGAGCTTCGGCGCCTTCGGGCTTGCCGTCCCCGTGCACGGTGAGCGAAGGCTCTAACGGCAGCCCGGCTTCCCGCAGCGCCTGGTGGTAGCCCTGATATCGTTCCGCATCGGACTGGTAGCCGGAACGGTCCCCCAGATAGGCGATACGGCGATGCCCCAGACGGATCAGGTACCGCATCGCGTCCAGGCTCGCCTGGACGTTGTCGATCATCACGGAATGCGCAAACTGGCTGGGGTGCTGGTTGTTCAGCAGCACGATGGGAACTTGCATGTGGGTGAGCAGCGGCACGTACTGGGCGCCCACCCTGGACGCCGTGACGATGATGCCGTCGACGCGGCGCTCTTCGAACTTCCGGGCCACGCGGACTTCGCGTTCCGGTTCCGCATTGGAGTTGGCAAGGAAGACCGACAGATCGTGCTCGTCCGCGGTCTCCTCGATACCGCTGACCACTCCGGCAATGAAGGGGTCTGCGATGTTGGTCACGACGACGCCAATCGTATCGCTGCGCCCGGTGACCAGGCTGCGTGCCACCGCGCTGGTGCGGTAGCCCGCCTCGCGCGCAATCCGCTGAATCCGTTCCGCGGTCTGCAGGCTGACCAGGCTGCTGTTGCGCAGCGCGCGGGAGACGGTGGAGTGCGTAACCCCGGCCATTCGGGCGATGTCCTTAATTGAAGCAGGCTTCGCGAGCCCTGGCGGGCTGGGGTTACGCTGATTCACGGCGTGCCGCCTAGAAGACTAACTTCAGCGCCATCTGAATGACGAGCGCCGCGAAGGCGCTGCGGATCGTGCCGAAGGCGCTGCTGCTGGAAGTGGAATTCGGCGCCTGGAAGTTGGTCTTGTTCATGACATTGAAGAACTCCGAACGGAACTGGAGTTTGCGCACCTCGGACCCAAGCGGGAACTCCTTGTGCAGCCCGAGATCGGTTTGGTAGATCGCGTAGCTGCGAACCGTGTTGCGGCCGGCGTTGCCGAAAGGATTGGGGTTGAGCGGATCCACGGGAATCACGACATTCGCCTTGTTGAAGTAGTTGTCGATGTTCCGCTGGGCGATGGGGGCCATCGGGTCGCCAATCAGGTTGGGGCGGTAGGTCGGGTAGCCGCTCACCGAGTAGCGGGACGCCGGGCCATAGTTGATGTTGACCGGCATGCCGCTGGTCATGGTGTTGATCACTGTCGCCTGCCAGCCGCCGATGATGGCGGTCAGGAACGGGTTGCCGTTGGAGCCGAACTTCCGACCCTTGCCGTAAGGCAGCGCATACACCAGAGTGGTCGTATTGTTGAAGGGCTGGTTATAGCTGCCGACGCCCTTGTTGTATCCCGGATCCAGGAAGTTGACGCGCGAATTGTCGCCGTTGTTGGCTTCGAGGTGACCCGACGAGTTGTCGATCAGTTTCGACCAGGTGAAGGAATTCAGGAAATAGAACCCGCCGGAGAAACGCTTTTCGACTTTCGCCTGCAGCGCGTGGTAGATATCGTAGCCGCCCTGATAAGAGATTTCGACATCGGCAAAGCCCAGATACGGGCGGCGCGCATTGAGCGACGTATTCTCGTTAGGAGCTTGAGGCCGCGCCTGGTTGACATCGCCCAAGGTCATCAGCTTCACGCCATGATTCCCCACATAGGCGACCTCCAACAGCAGGTCTTTGGCCAGTTGCTGCTGCACGGTGAAATGCCAGCTCTGCACGTAGCCGGTGCGGGTATTGGGCGGAGTGTAGCGCAGCGAAGTACTCGTGTAATCGATGCGAGTCGGGTCGAGGATGCTCGAAGTGTAGCCCAGCGCGGTGGGCCGGAAGCAGGTGGAGTTGGCCACGCCGGCTGCGCAGGTGGGTGAGGTCAACGGATCCGGATTGTTGATGTTGATGGTGATGACCGAGGGCGGGTTGTAGGCCAGGAGGTTCTCGCCGCCCGCGCGGTTGAAGTGGATGTAGCTGATGCCGTAGCCGCTGCGGATCACGGTCTTGGGCGTCAGACTGTAGGCCAGGCCGAGGCGCGGCGCCCAGTTGTTTCGATCCGGATTCACCAGCGCGCGATTGGCGATGCTCCCGGAAGTGGCCGTGATCATCTTAGCAGGCGAACCCGGGACGAAATTGGCCAGGTGGTTGCCGTCTTCCCATTGCGGCGTCGCGTATTCATAGCGCACACCGAGGTTGAGGGTCAATTTCTTGGAGACTTTCCAATCGTCCTGCACGTAGAAGAAATTCATGCGCTGCCGGTACTGGGCGACGAAGACGTTGGTGAGCTGATACGAACTGCGGGCTCCGAAGAGGAAGTCCGCAACGTTATAGATGTTGTTGGACGACGCTCCAGTGGGCGCGCTGAACTGACCGTTATAGCTGTCCTGCCCGTACTGCGGGCTGAAATCGAGCACTTCGGTATCGATGTGCTGCCACTCGTAGCCAAGTTTCAGGGAGTGCTGCGAGAACATCCGCGAGAAATTGACCTTGGGGTTGAGCACTGTCGGATTCTGGAATTGGGGCGTGCTGCTGCGCCGTCCGAGGTTCAAATAGCCGCCGATCGCCTGCGTGTTCAATCCGCCGCTCACTTCGGGGTCGGTAGGCAGACCGGGGATCCCGTAGGCTTCCAGCATTCCGGGCATCCCCAACTGAATCGGCCATTTCCCGCCGAGCGATTTGGTGTAGCCCATGCGGAATTCCAGGAGCGAGGTCGGGCTGACCGTGTAGGTCACGCCGCCCGCGATCTGCTTGTTGATGATGTTGACGAAGCCGTTGCTGGAATCGGAACCGAGCGGCAGCGGGATCTGCGGATTGTCGGTCTGATTGAACTCGCGATGGCTATAGCGGAAGTAGGCGGTCGCCTTGCTGTTGAAGTAGTGATCCACGCGGGCATCGCCTTTGTTCTCCACGCTCGGGACGCTGGGCAGCGCCTGATAGTTGTTGGAGGTGCCGCTGGTGGTGGGGGCCGGCATTTGGCTGAACACTTTGGCGGCGAAAGCGCTGATCACCGCTTTCGGGACCACGCCATCGGAATAGATTTCACCGGTGTAGGGGTTCTTGATGGGCCGGTCGAAGATGCCGTTGCGCTGGGCGGTGGTGGGCACGGTCAGATATGCCAAGGTCGCCGTCTTCCGCCGCAGGGCCTCGAAATCGACGAAGAAGAAGGTCTTGTTTTTGATGACCGGGCCGCCGAAAACTCCGCCGAACTGATTCTGCTGGAAGACCGGCTTACCATTCGCCGGCTTAAAATATCCGACGGCGTTCAGGTCCGTGTTGCGCAGGAATTCCCATGCGGCGCCGTGGAACTGATTGGTGCCGCTCTTCAGAGACACGTTGATGATGGCCCCGCCGGCACGCCCGTACTCGGCGCTGAAGTTGTCGGTCTGCACCTTGAACTCCGCCACCGCATCGGGACTCAATTGGATGGCTTGGTTGGAGTAGCCCTGGTTGCTCGTGTTGTAGGCATTGTTATCGACGCCGTCTACCTGGAAGTTGTTGAAGGCGCTGCGCTGCCCGTTGACGTTGAACGAGCCCTCGCGGAAGTTGCTGTTGTTCGGGTCCATGCCCAGAAACGACTTCCGGACGCCCGGCGCCAGCAATGCCAGATCCGAGTAATTTCGACCATTGAGCGGCAGGTTAACCACGGTGGCGTTGTTAATCACCTGGCCGCGGTCGCTCGAATCGGTTTCGAGCATCGCCACGGTGTCTTTGACGGCGACGGTCTGCGTCACATCGCCCACTTCCAGGGTCAGATCCACGCGCTGACGTGCGCTGACCGCGACGGTGAACTCGGGACTGAGGCCGGTCTTGAACCCAGGCGTTTCCGCCTTCAGGCGATAGGTGCCGATCTGCACGGCGACGAAATCGAAGTTGCCGGAATCGTTGGACTGCGTGGTGGAAATGACGCCGGTCTTGGTGTTTTCCAGCGTGAGTTTGCCGTTAACAATGACCGCGCCAGTGCCGTCCTTCAAAGTTCCCAGAACGGAGGCGGTTTCGAATTGCGCCAATAAGGCGGTTGGCAGGCTGGCGAGCAGGACTGCGAGCGCAAGGCAGTAGCGTGTAATCTTCATGGATCGACCCCTATATGCACACGTGTGCATTAGACTATGTTGGATTCTAAGCCCCAGCGTTTCAGCTTGTCAATAGGAATTAGTCTGCCGATGCATTGCGTGCGGCCAGGTGCGGGCAAACCCGGTTGTATGGATTGACGGTTCAGGATGGGGTTCGGTGGGGAGGTACCAGCGCAGGGCAGCAGCAGCGCCAATGCCGGCAGCGTCAATGCCGGCAGCGTCAATCCCGGCAGCGACAGCGCCGCCGATCAGTGCGCCAACCGCCGCAGTTTTTGAGGAGGGTTAGTTGCGATATTGGCCGTCGTAGTTGTCGATCCGCGGCGCTTCTATTTCAAGGTTTGCGCCAAGTTCAAGGCTTGCACCAAGCTTGCGAGATCGTAGCTGCCTTCGTGTCGAATGCCATTGATGAAGAACGTCGGCGTACCGCTGACGCCGCTCAACATGC
>JAOAPT010000139.1 GCA_025463045.1 Candidatus Solibacter sp. | reverse complement strand
CTCTCGTCAACCGCGTTGCTGGCGGTAATGAGCTTCACCCGCAAGGCGCGCAAACGGTAAAATAGGAGATCCAAACCCTCCCCCGGGGAAGCGGATCTCCTTTCATGTCCTTCGTCCATTTACATTGCCACACCGATTATTCGCTGCTCGACGGCGCCTGCGATATCGACCAGTTGATGAAGATCATGGTCGAGCAGAAGATGCCGGCGGTGGCGATGACCGACCACGGGAATCTGTTCGGCGCGGTGAAGTTCTATAACGCCGCGAAGGCCAATGGGATTCATCCCGTGCTCGGGTGCGAGGTGTATGTCTCGCAGAAGGGGCACAAGGAGCGGACGAACACCGACCGGTACAACCACCTGGTGCTGCTCTGCGAAAACCAGCAGGGCTACAAGAACCTGATCAAGCTGGTTTCGACTTCGTACCTGGAAGGCTTTTATTACAAGCCGCGCATCGATACCGACCTGCTGGCCGCGCATTCCGAGGGGCTGATCGGGATGTCGGCATGCCTGCGCGGGCACATTCCAGAGACAATTCTGAGCGATAAATACGATGACGCCAAGCGGATGGCGCATCAGTATGGTGACATTTTCGGGCCGAAGAATTTCTTCCTGGAGATTCAGGACCATCACCTGGAGCAGGACAAGCGGCTGACGCCGGAGTTGGTACGGCTGTCGAGCGAAACGGGGTATCCGCTGGTGGCGACGAACGATTCGCACTACCTGCGGAAGGACGACGCGCGGGCGCACGAAATTCTGATGTGCATCCAGACGGGGAAGAGCTTCAACGATCCGAACCGGATGCGGTGGAGCACACCGGATTTCTACCTGAAGACGCGCGAGGAAATGATGGAGCTGTTCGGCGAGGTGGAGCACGCGCTGGACAGGACGTGGGAGATCGCGCAGCGCTGCCACGTGAAACTGGAGAAGGTCGCCGACCCATTCCCGCGATTCGATATCCCCACCGAGCACACCACTGATACGTACTTTGAGTACGTCGCGCGGATGGGTTTCGAGAAGCGGCGCGGGCGGCTCGAAGCGATGCGGCTGAAAGGCGCGTTGAAGCACGATCTGGCGGAATATGCGGAGCGTCTGGATCGCGAGATCAAGATGATCCAGAACATGAAGTTCTCCGGCTACTTCCTGGTGGTGTGGGACTTCATCCGGTACGCGAAAGAGCAGGGCATTCCTGTGGGTCCGGGGCGCGGATCGGCGGCCGGCAGCCTGGTGAGTTACGCGATGGAGATCACGGACATCGACCCGCTGCAGTACGGGCTGCTGTTCGAGCGGTTTCTGAATCCGGAGCGCGTCAGTTTCCCTGACGTCGACGTGGATTTCTGTATGAATCGCCGCGGCGAGGTGATTCAGTACGTGACGCAGAAGTATGGGCGCGAGCAGGTGGCGCAGATCATCCCGTTCAATACGCTGGGCGCGCGAGCGGCGATCAAAGACGTCGGGCGCGTGCTGGAAATGCCGCTGCCCGAGGTGGAGCGGCTCACCAAGCTGGTGCCGGCGACGCTGAACATTTCGCTGCAGGAGGCGATCGATCAGGAGCCGGGGTTCAAGGAAGCGGCCCGGAAAGATCCGCGCGCCGACGATGTGCTGAAGGTGGCGCTGCGGCTCGAGGGGCTCTCGCGCAACTGCTCTGTGCACGCGGCGGGCGTGGTGATTTCGCCATTGCCGCTGATGGACATCGTCCCGCTGTACAAGACGAACCGCGACGAAATTGTGACCCAGTTCGACATGGGCGGCCTGGAGAAATTGCAGCTCCTGAAGATGGACTTCCTGGGGCTGACCACGCTGACGCTGATCCAGGACGCGCTGCGATTGATCAAGAAACGGCACGGGGTGGTGATCGTGCCTGAGGACCTGCCGCTCGACGATAAGGAGACGTACGAGGTTTTCTGCAAGGGTTTCACGAGCGGCGTGTTCCAGTTCGAATCGAGCGGCATGCGCGACATCCTGCGGCGCTATCAGCCCAACCGGTTGGAGGATCTGACGGCGTTGAACGCGCTGTATCGTCCGGGCCCGATCCAGGGCGGGATGGTGGACGACTTCATCGAGCGCAAGTGGGGCCGGAAGGCGGTGCAGTACGATCTTCCGGAGTTGAAGGAACTGCTCGAAGAGACGTATGGCGTGATCGTGTACCAGGAACAGGTGATGCAGATTTCGAATCGCATCGCCGGATATTCGCTGGGCGATGCGGACCTGTTGCGGCGCGCGATGGGTAAGAAGAAGATCGAGGAAATGGCGAAGCAGCGCGAGCGCTTCGTGAAGGGCGCGCTGGAACGGGGCTTCAATCAAAAGAAGGTTGAGAAGATTTTCGACCTGATGGAGCAGTTCGCGGGCTACGGGTTCAACAAATCGCACTCGGCGGCGTATGCGTTCCTGGCGTTCGTGACGGCGTACCTGAAGGGCCACTATCCGGTGGATTTCATGGCGGCGCTGCTCACGTCGGAACCCGGGAACACGGCGAAGGTGGTGAAGTACATCAACGAATGCCGCGAGATGGGGATCAAGATTCTGCCTCCCGATGTGAATCACAGCGAGTGGAGTTTCACGCCGGATGGAGAGGCGATCCGGTTTGGGATGGGAGCGATCAAGAACGTCGGTCAGTCGGCGGTGGAGGCGATCGGGAAGTCGCGGCAGGACGTCGGCAAATTCAATTCGCTGCACGAATTCTGCGAGAAGGTGGACCTGGGTTGCGTGAACCGGCGGATGATCGAGAGCCTGATCAAGGCGGGCGCGATGGATTCGCTGGAGGGAACGCGGAGTCAGAAGTTCGCGGCGGTGGAAGGCGCGATGGAAGCGGGCACGCGGGCGCAGCGCGATCGGGAGAGCGGGCAGGTGGGTCTGTTCGGCGAGGTGCTGGAGGAGGCGGGTCCCCACTCGACGCCGCTGCCGCGGATTCCGGACTGGACGGATAAGGAAAAGCTGGCGGGGGAGAAGGAGTTGCTCGGGTTCTGGGTCACGGGCCATCCGATGGACCGGTATATGGACAAGGTGACAGAACTGGCGAGTCACGATTCGTCAACGCTCGAAGGCCTGGTGAAGAATCACGAGGTGGTGGTTTGCGGTGTGCTGACGGGGATCGCGAAGAAGCGGAATCGGGAGGGCAAGCCGTGGTGCGCGATGACGCTCGAAGATCGCACGGGCAGCGTCGAGGCACTGCTGTTCGCGACGAATTACGAGCGGCTGCAGAGTCAGGTGGTCGAGGACACGGTGGTGATGATGCGCGCCTTGGTGCTGCCGGAGGAAGGGACGCTGCCGAAGCTTTCGGTGCAGGACATCGTTGCGCTGGATAACGCGCGCATCGATCTGCCGAGCGTGATCGCGATCCGCGTGTGGATCGGACGAAATGGCGGCGTGGATCGCGCGGCGGCGCTCGAGGAGCTGTTCAAGCGCAAGCCGGGTCCGACGTCGGTGCGGCTGCGGCTGGAGGCTCCGCGCGATTTTTCGATTCTGCTGGATGTGGAGGCGAAGGTACGGCCGGATCGGGAATTCAAGGCGGCGGTGGAACAAATCTGCGGCCCGGAGTGCGTGGAGAAGGTGGCGGGGTAGCGTTACGCGAGGTAAGCTTAAGCCAGAGGACTCACGAAGTGGCTCAGTTTACAGAGGCGATCTACACGAACGGCGTCTTCAAGCCTAAAGATGAGCTGGCGCTGCATGAAGCGCAACGCGTGCGCCTGACCGTCGAGCCACTGGATGACGATGCCGCTCCCTCTGAACGGTCGGCGGCTTTAGCGCGGCTTGTCGCGGAGATCGAGAAGGTGAACTTCTTCTCGTGTGAAGGTTTGCCCACCCGCGACGAACTTCATGATCGCTCTTGACACCAACATCCTCATTTACTCGTGTGATAAAGCGGAACGCGCCAGACAGCGAATTGCTCTAGATCTAGTGTCCAGTGCGACGGATGGCGTGCTGCTGTGGCAGGTCGCGTGTGAGTTCGTTGCGGCGTCCCGGAAATTGGGGCCACAGGGCTTTACGCCTGTTGACGCCTGGGAGCGACTCGAGGACTATCTGGCAATTTTCCCGCTGATTATTCCCACTCCCTGAGCACTGGAGCGGGCGCGGCTTATTCACTTGGAGGACGGGTGGTCCTTCTGGGATGCGATGATCGTGGCGGCGTGCCTGGAGTGCGGCGTCACTCGGCTGTATTCCGAAGATCTGCCCGGGCGTGCGGTTCGCGGTCCGCTTGAGATCGTCAACCCGTTTGTTGGAAGGGACTGATGCTCCAGACCATCGTGCTGCCAGTCTTGATGACGACCGGAATCTACGGGCAGTCGTTCGTCAACGAAGGGACGATCCACGCTCCGGTGTCCGCGGTATGGAAAGTGTGGACGTCGGGCGAGAACTATAAGTCGCCCGGCCCGGCACAGGCCGACGTCGATTTTCGGATTGGCGGACTGATTCGCGCGAAGTACGGGGCGGCCGGCGTGCTGGGGGACGAAGGGACGATCGTCAATCGGATCATGGCGTACCAGCCGGAGCGCATGATCGCGATTCGGACGGAGCGTCCACCGAAGGGGTTTCCATTCAAAGAGGCGTGGAAGAACACGTGGACGGTGATCACGTTCACCGATTTGGGAAACGGGCACACGCATCTACGCGCGGCGAGCCTGGGGTTCTGGACGGACGAGGAATCGGTCGCGATGCGGAAGCTCTTCGAGAACGGGAATGCGGCGACGCTGAAGACGCTGGCGAAGAATCTGGACAAACGTTAGCGCCGCGCGATCGCGTAGCGGACCGGCAATGGGACGGTGGGCGACTCGATCGCAAGGCACGCGGCGCGCAGGGCGTCCCGATTTTCGGGGGTGATTTTGCCGCGATAGCCGGAGCCGAGGCAGATCGTCCACCAATCTTCGGGAGTAACGACGGGTTGTTTGTAATCTTCGTCCGCCGTCTCGACGCCGGGGACGCCGGCCTCGGCGAATAGGGATTCGAGCGCGCCCGATTGGGCGAGGCGGGACCAGCGGTGAGGGCCGGGGAAGATGTCGTCCAACGGCGCGAACGCGTTCTCGCCCCAAACGGTAATCGCGAGCACGCCGCCGGGACGCAGGAAACGCCACATCTTTTGAAGCGCGGCCGTCATGTCGGGCAGGAAGAAAATTCCAAAGACGCAGACGACGGCGTCGAAACTCGCGGCTCGGAAGTAGACCTGCTCGAAATCGGCCTGACGGAATTCGGCGTTTGGCATGCCTTTGGCGCGCGCGAGCTCGAGCAGCGGAGGCGCGAGATCGACGCCGATGACCCGGCCCGTTGGGGCGATGGCGCGAGCAGCGGGAACGGCGGAGGCTCCGGCGCCGCAGCAGACGTCGAGCACCATGGCTCCGGGCGCGAGTCCCGCGCGTTCGACGGTGCGCTCGCCAAAATAATTCCAATACGCGAGCGGCGGCGCTTCGAAGTGATCGGCGGCGGCGCTGTAGGTGTCGATGATCTGCTGCTTTGAAGTTGGCGTCATCGGATTGCGGCCACCGCGGCGGTGCCGGCGGACGACTGGCCGCTTCCCACCTTCGCGTGCGAATCGTTCGGGTACTGCTCGAGCGCGATGGCGAAGGCGCGGCGCGCGAGCTTCGCTTTGTTCGCCTTCATGGCGGCGTGTCCCCAAGGCTCGGCGACGGGACGCGGATAGTATGGAGGCTCGGTGTAGATCAGCCGGCGTTCGGCGGCGCTTGCAGAGGCGAACTGCTTGAGCGCGCGATCGGCGTGTCCGGCGGCGAGCTCGAAGTGGGCGAACATTTCGGTGCGGGCGACTTCGAGTTCGGCGGGGTTGGCGCGCTTCGTGCGCGTGCGATAGTCGGCGAGCGAGGCGTCGAATTTGGCGGCCTCTTCGCGCGCGGCATCGAGCTTTCCGGTGTTGGCGCAGGCGAGCGCGAAGGCCCAGTGACGCCACGCGTCCTGGCGCGGACGGCCGAAGACCGGGAGCATTTCGCCCTGCAGAATCGCATCCCATTTCTCGAACTGCACGAGCGTTCGGAGCATGGCGAACCAGCCTTGCGCGCGAGCGGTGCCAACCGCGTCGGGAGACGCCTGCTGTGCGGGATTCTCCTTGAACGTCAGCAACTCTTTGGCGGCTTCGATGGCGTCATCGTAGCGCCCTTCGAAGCTGTACGCAGTGGCCAGATAATGAACGTTGTGGCCGTGGTGACCGTCGCCATAGAGCTTGTCTTGCGACATCCACTTGCGCTCGTTTGCGGCGGCATCGGAGAAGGACTTTTCGGCGTCCGTCCAACGTCCGGTCTGCGAATAAATGTGTCCAGGCATGTGCAGCGCGTGCGGAATGTTGGTGACCAGCTGCGAGTACTTCTCACAGCTCGGCCACGCGTCCTTCGCGAATGTGGAGCCTTCGATCCCGTGAATGATGTAGTGGTGCACGCCCGGATGTTCGGGCACGCGCGTCAACAGCGAGCGCAGGATCGACACGGCCTCGGTGCTGCCGGGCGCGACGGGTTTCTTATCCGGTAGCTTGAAGCCGCGCATGATCATCAGCGCGAGATCGAGCTCGGCCTCCACCTCGCCGGGATGAGCGGCGAGGAGCGCGCGCATGCCTTTGACGAATGCCTCTTCGGGATCCTTCGCGTCCGCGTCGCGGCGGGCGGCAACGGCGCCGACGTACAGTTTCTCCAGGTCGGTGGCCTTGCCGGGAATGGCGGCGAGTTCCACCGCTTTCTTCGCGGCGATCCGCGCACGCGAGGTCGCGGGCGGCACTTGTTTGCCGAAGAAGGCGCTCAGCGTATCGATCTGGAATCGCGGACGCCAATCGCCGGCGGCGACCATCGCGACGCCCCACTGCGGCATGGGTGCGGCGGGGTCCAGCGCGGCGGCCTGCAGGAAGCTGCGCTCCGCTTCGCGCGCCCAGAAGGAGTGCATCTGCGCGAGTCCCTGGTCGAAGAACGCCTGCGCTTCGGGGCTCGAAGTGGTGATCGCAAGGTGAACGACGCCCATGCCGGGCAGGAGTCTGGCGGGAAGCGTAGGAGCGAGAGAGCTCGGCGGCGGGGCGCAGTTGTCGCCGGTTTTCGGCTGAGGTTGGGCGAAGGCCGCGAGAGCCACGGACAGAAGCACGGCAAGTTTCATGGATGAGACTCCAGTTGGCGTGAGATCAGATTCACGAGTTGATCGGCGCGATAGTTTGCGCCGTCGATGGCGGCTGCAAGGCGGCCGTTGCGGTCGAAAATCGAAGTTATGGAATTGTGTCCGATCGAGCCCTCATCGGCCCAGTAAAGCTCGCCGAGGGCCCCCGCCACTGGAGCGACGTTACCGGTGAGGAAGTGCCACGACGCCCCGGCGGACCACCGGCGTGCGTAGCCGGCGAGAACCGCGGGCGTGTCAAAATCCGGGTCGACGGTGATCGAGAGCAGCGTGACGCGATCGCCGAAGCGGCGCTGCAGTATGGCGAAATTCGCGGACAATCGTGGGCACACGTCGGGCAGCGGGCAACGCGTGTAGATGAAGTCGATCGCGACGGGCTTGCCGAGCAGGTCGGCGGAACGGAGCACGCGGCCGTCCTGGCCGGTGAGTTGGAATGCGGGCAGCGGCGCGCCGATGGGGAGCTTCTCGGGCGGCGGCGCGATTGCAGTGTCGGGATCGCCGGTCTTGCGGATATTTCGCGCGACGCTCACGGATTTTGACACGGCGAGATCGAAGCGGATGCGCGCGCCGGGATGCAGCGCAGCGAGATCGGCGGTATCGGCGACGCGGAACGGCATCATCATCGCGGGCATGTAATGCGCGATCGGACGGTGTGAAACGAGCATGGTGCGGGCCTGGGGGTCGACCGCGACGACGATACCGTCGACCGGGTAGGTATGTGCGAATAGGATGAGGGAGAGGAGCTTCGGCATTTACCCAGGTGGGACTATTTTACTTCGCCGGGCGTGGTAAATCTAATAAGAATGAAACAACTGGCTCTGCTTCTGGGCGCGGCGACTCTGTTCGCGGCTGACTTTGCGACGGAGGGCGACAAATGGTGGGCCCACATCGCGTTCCTCGCCGACGACAAACTGCAGGGCCGCGACGTCGGCAGCGACGGCTACACCGAGGCGGCAAAATACGTCGCGGGCAAGATGGAGACGTACGGTCTTAAGCCGGCCGGCGTCAACGGATATTTCCAGCCGGTGAAGTTCGAGACGCGGCAACTGGCGGATGACGAATCCAGCCTGACGCTCGTGCGCGAGGACAACGCGGAGGTGCTCGACCGGCTGGACGCGACGCAGAGCGCCCGCGCGGATCTCGCGCCGCAGCTGGAAGCGGGCATGGTGTTCGTGGGGTATGGACTGCGCGTGCCGGAAGCGAAGTACGACGATCTGGCAGGGCTCGACCTGCGCGGCAAGATCGCGGTGTACGTGAATAGCACGGGCGCACTCAACGCACCGGGCCCGGTGAAATCGCACGTCGGTTCGGCGGCGGAGCGGTGGGCGGCGTTGAAGGCAGCGGGCGCGGTCGGGACGGCGACGATCATGAATCCACGACCTCAGGCGCAGGCGGTCGCACCGGTACCGGGAGACGCCGCGGCGGGCGGGCGCGGGCAGGGCGGTGGACGAGGCGGCGCCGGCGGACCGGGTGGCCGCGGACCGCAGAAGGCGTTTCTGCTGGCCGATCCGGAGTTGCAGGAATCGACCGGCCAGAAGGTGGCGATCACGATCACGCGGCGCGGCGGCGATAAATTCTTTGCGGGCACGGGTCACACGATGGAGGAGATCCTGAAGCTCGCCGCGGAAAACCAGCCTCTGCCGAGGTTCCCGATGCCGGGCACGCTGCGCGTCAAGGCAGCGGTGAAGCGCGAGACGGTGGAAGCGCCGAACGTGGCGGGTATGTTGCCGGGCAGCGATCCGAAATTGAAGAACGAATACGTGATCATGTCGGCGCATCTGGATCATATCGGCGTGGGACGGCCGGTCGACGGCGACACGATCTACAACGGCGCGATGGACGACGCGTCGGGGATCGCGTCGATCCTCGAGATCGCGCGGATCATGAAAGAGAGCGGCGCGAAGCCGAAGCGCTCGATTATTTTCCTAGCGGTTACGGCGGAGGAAAAGGGCGAGCTGGGGTCGCGCTATTTCGCGACGAAGCCGACCGTCGACCGCAAGCAGATTGTGGCCGACATCAATCTGGACATGTTTATGCCGCTGTTCGATCTGAAGTGGATCGAGGTGCAGGGGCTGGCCGAATCGACGCTCGGCGACACGATTCGCGCGGCCGCGACGGAATATCAGGTTCAGGTGCAGGCCGATAAGGAGCCGGAACAGAACCGCTTCGTCCGCAGCGATCAGTACAGTTTCATCCGCAACGGTGTGCCCGCCCTGGCATTTAAGTTCGGCTACGAACCCGGCACACCGGAGGACAAGATTTTTCACGACTGGGTGCGCGAGCGCTATCACAAGCCGTCGGACGATTTGAACCAGCCAGTGGACAAGGCGTCGGCAGCGAAGTTCGACCGGATCATCGTCAGCCTGCTAGAGAGGGTGGCCGACGATGTGGAACGGCCGCGCTGGAAGGACGATTCGTTCTTCAAACGTTTCGCCAAATAGAGGATGGAGTAATCCGGCGCGCGCGGCGTAACGTAGGTTGAGAGGGGGACACTCATCATGCGTAGACTGATTCTCTGCCTGATGGCCGCGGGTGCGGCGCTCGCACAGCATCACGATATGGCAACGCCGGCGGAGACGCCGGTCACGCTTTATAAGGGGCTCGGAAACTGGAAGCACCCGATCGCGACGCGCAGCGAGGAGGCGCAGAGATATTTCGATCAGGGGCTCGCACTGTTGTACGGTTT
Organism: Candidatus Solibacter sp.; assembly: GCA_025463045.1. Classification (GTDB taxonomy): domain Bacteria; phylum Acidobacteriota; class Terriglobia; order Bryobacterales; family Bryobacteraceae; genus Solibacter. The sequence goes on along the minus strand of JAOAPT010000139.1, from coordinate 10,647 downwards.
CAACCGGTACGAGGCGCTGCGATCGTTCCGCAAGGCCAGCGAACTCGACCCCCAGGCTGCGATGGCGTTCTGGGGCATGGCGATGTCCACGGGCCCGTACATCAATATGGGCGTCGAGGGCGATGGCGATCTGGATTCGAAGGCGGCATGCGTCGCGGTAGGCGCGGGACTGAAGATCGCGGGGACTCCGGCACGCGATCGCGCGTATCTGGAAGCGGCGTCGACGCGCTGTCCGGAGTACAAGCCAGACGCATACGTGGTCGCGATGAAGTCGCTCGCCGAGCGCTATCCCGACGATCTCGACGCGGCCACGCTGTACGCCGAGAGCCTGATGGTCCCGGTGCGCTGGCATTGGTATGCAAGCGATGGAACAGCGGCGCCAGGCGTCCCAGAGGCGGAGCGCGTGCTGCAGAGCGTGCTGCGGCGATGGCCCAGCCACGCGGGTGCGAACCACTACTTCATCCACGCGGTAGAGAGCTCGCCGGCGCCGGAGCGCGGGATACCGAGCGCGCAGCAGTTGATGGGCGTGGTGCCGTGGGCCGGCCACATCGTGCACATGCCCGGCCACATCTGGCTGGCGCTCGGCGACTACGAAATGGCGGGCAGCGTCAACGAGCGCGCGAGCGCGGTGGACCGCGAATACTTCGCGGCGACGAAGGTGATCGGCGCGTACGCTATGTACTACGCGCATAATTTGCATTTCGTGGCGTACGCGCGATCGATGCAGGGCCGTCGCACGGACACCGTGAAGGCGGCGCAGGATCTGGCGGAGGCAGTGGCGCCGGCGGCCGAAGCGATGCCGGAGATGGCGGACGCATTCCTCTCCGTGCCGCTCTTGTTGCTGACGCGCGTGCAGGCGTGGGACGAGATTCTAAAATCCCCGCAGCCCGCCGAAAAGTTCGTGACGCAGGGAGCGCTCTGGCGGTACGCGCGCATGATGGCGATGCTCGGCAAGGGCGACTCCGCGGGCGCGGCGCGAGAGCGCGATGCGTTCGAGGCGGCGCGCAAGAGGGTCGCGGCGGACCGTCCGTGGGGCAACAATACATGCGGCGACGTGATGGCCATGGTCTCTGAGATCGCGGCGGCGCGGATGGGCGACAAGCCGGTGCAACACTGGGAGAAGGCCGTCGCGATGCAGGATGCGCTGGTGTACGACGAGCCTCCGGCGTGGAACTATCCGCTGCGCGAATCGCTGGGCGCGGCGCTGGTGCGCGCGGGCCGTCCGGCGGATGCGGAGAAGGTGTTCCGCGAAGGACTGCGACGCTCGCCGCGCGACGCGTGGATGATCTTCGGCTTGATCGAGGCGGTGAAGGCGCAGCAGAAAACCGAGGGCCTCGTGGAGTTGCAGCACGAGCTGGACGCGGCATGGGGCAAGGCCGATATCAAGCTCACGCTCGGGGCGATGTAGATGCGCGCCTACGTCGTCGAACGTCCCGATGGCGCGTTCACGCCGGTTGAAGTTGCGCGCCCCGTTCCGTCGGCGGGCCAGGTACTGGTGCGCGTACATGCGAGCGGCGTGAATCCGCTGGACACCAAGATTCGCGCGGGCAAGGCAGTGCATGCGAAGCAGCCGCTGCCCGCAGTGCTCGGTGTCGATATGGCCGGCGTGGTGGCGAGGATGGCGCGGATTTTCGCCGCGGCGACGAGGTGTACGGCCTGGTTGGCGGCGTCGGCGGACTGCAGGGCGCGCTCGCGGAGTTCGTCGCGGTCAACGCGGAGTTGCTCGCGCTCAAATCGAAGTCGCTCACGATGCGCGAAGCTGCGGCGCTCCCGCTGATCAGGATCACCGCATGGGAGGGGATCGCCAATCGCGCGAAGGTACATGCGGGGCAGAAGGTACTGGTGCACGCCGGAGCGGGCGGTGTTGGGCACATCTCGGTGCAACTCGCAAAGGCGCGCGGAGCGGACGTCTTCGCCACCGTGTCTGCCGAGAAGCGGCACGTCGTCAAAGCCTATGGCGCGACGCCGATCGATTACCGTGCGCTCTCGACGGAACAGCATGTCGAGCTCCACACAGCGGGCGAGGGCTTCGACGCGGTGTACGACACGGTGGGCGGCGCCACGATCGACGCGTCTTTCATTGCGGTCAAGCGCTATACCGGCCACGCGGTGAGTTGTCTGGGATGGAGCACGCGCTCGCTTGCGCCGCTTTCGTTTCGCGGCGCGACGTACTCGGGAGTGTTCACGCTGATGCCGCTGCACTAACGGGGGCTAACGGGGAAAGGGCCACGCGCATCACGGCGAAATTCTACCCAAAGCGCCGGCGCTGGCCGATAGCGGCAAGCTCAAGCCGATGATGAACGCGCAACGCTTCTGCGCGGCGGAAATCGGAGCGGCCCATGCATTGGTGGAACCCGGCGCGCTCGGAAAAGTGGTCGTCGAGCTCTAGAGTTTGCCGTTGCCCTCGAGAATGAGGTCGAAGCGGCGCGACACTTCCTTCAGGTACGACGCGTCTCCGCCCGCGAGTTCGACAGTCGCCACGCCCTGATAGCCGATGTCGGCGAGCGCGGCGTGGACGGCGCTCCAATCGATTTCGCCCTCCAGCAGCGCCGTGAATTCGGCGTTCCGCTTCCTGAACGAGAAATCCTTGACGTGCAGTTTGACGATCCGCTTGCCGAGTGTGCGAATCCAATCCTGCGGATAGGAGTTGATCGCCACGTTGCCGATATCGAAGTACGCGCGGATCCATGGCGAGCGGAAGTCGTCCACGTAGCGCGCGAATTCGATCGGGCTGAGCAGGAACTTATTCCACACGTCCTCGATCCCGATGATCACCTTCAGTTCCTGCGCGAGTGGAATGAGTTTGCGGATCTGGATTTGGCTGCGCTCCCATGCCTGCGCGTACGTGGTCTCGGGGTTGACTACGGCGGGGACGAGCAGCACGGTGTCCGCTCCCCACAGCTTCGCGTTGCGCAGACTGGTACGCATGCCGTCGAGGCTCCTCTCGACCACTGCTGGATCGGCGGAGGAGAGCGGGCTGCGCCAGTGCTCGGCGTTCATCACGGAATGGACCGGCAGGCCGGCCTTGCGCGACGCGGCGAGGATCTCTTCGGCCTGCGCGGCATCGGGCGTAGTGGGGCATTCGATCGCCGCGAAGCCCGCCTCGCGCGCGGTCTGGAAGCGATCCAGAATCGAGAGCTCCTTCGGGAGCATGCTGAATTCGACGGCCTTGCGGATGGGGAGTCGCGCCGGAGCGGCGGCTGCGACAAAGGGTGCGGCGGCTAGCAGTTGGCGGCGAGTGAGCTGCGGCATGACGAGATTGTATATCGCGGCGCCTATCGGAGGAGGTTCGAGACGGCCGGGCCGCTCCAGAAGATCTGCAGCGACGCTCCGCTGGCGAGGTCGCTCTCGATGCGGGTCGGTTCGGCGCGACGCGCCAGTTCCGCAGAAGAGTGCGGTAGGTGTAAATCGAGATTCATCATCAGGAATCCGGCTTGGCCGCGGTCAACCGCCCGGCCCAGAGGAAGGTACATTTCGCGCTGCCTGACGTTCTCGACGGTCAGGCGTCACCCTCCCGGCCGATTCCCGAATCAGGAGATTTCGTAGGAGGCGCGGAGCCAGGCGAGAAGCTCGGCATCGATATCGCCGGCGCCGGCCAGCTTGACCTCCAGGTGCCAGCGATTCTTCGACGCCTGGTCGCTCTTAAAAATGCGCGGGCTCGCGATCGCTTTCGTCGACTTCACAGTCAAGACGATGTGCTGCTTGCGAAACGCGACGCCGGCGAACGCGGATGCGCGCACCAGGTGAACCGAGGTCCTCTTGACTTCGACCTCGAATGGCCCGATGGATGCGACGGCCGGGAGAAGCTCGCGGTAAAGCTCAATCGCTACAGGACTGGCCACCGAGAGTGCATCGGGTTCTTTGACCATTCGCATATCATACTCCCTGGAGCGGAGCGTGAATCGCAAGGTGTTGATGGTTGCGGTGATGGTAGTCTCGTCGTGCGGGCGCCATCGTCTTGCGGACTGCCGCCGCTTTCCGGATCTCGAGCCCGCGGTGTGCGAGCAGAGCGACGGAGGCATCGTCGTCATGGCCGCGCAATCGCTGTCGTTCGGTCCCGAAGGACTGAGCTCAATCCTGGTCAACGGCCGCGATCTCTACTTCGTCGACCGTCAGGGCAAGACCATGTCGGCGCTGCACTTCGACAACGGGCCTGACTACTTCGTCGAGGGGCTCGCGAGAATTGCAAAGGCCGGCAAGGCCGGCTTCGTGAATACACGCCTTGAACCGGTCGTCCCGCCCGTTTGGGATTTCGCTTTCCCGTTCGATCACGGAGTGGCGCGCGTATGCACGGGATGCGTCGCACAACGCGGCGAACACGCCACCGTGACCGGCGGAAGGTGGGGGTATATCGATAATCGCGGCACGGTGGTCCTGCCCGTGGTGTACGATCTCGCGGCTTTACCCGCCCGGTGGTAGCCTGAGGATCTCGGACAGAAAATCTCATGGGTGGGTATGCGGAGTTGCGGGCGCGGGGCGCGGAGTTCGTCGCGGAGTGGGCGCAGTGGGGTGCCGTGCTGGTGCTTGGCGCAACGCGCGAGGCGGCGGACGAAATCGCATTCGAGGCTTGCGGCGCGGCGTTGATCGGGGTCACGCGCAAGGGATTGCGGGACCTCGTGCTGGAGCTTTCGGGGGCGGAGTTGAATCGGCGCGCGCTGACTCCCGTAGGACGCGTCGTACGCGAAGCGCTGGCTGCGAGGGTGGCAGCGGAAGCGGCGCGACGCGGCGAGCTCCAATACCTGATGCCCGTCGCGGGCTTCCCTGGATTCCCGCGCGCGTTGGCGGAGACGTTCGAGGAACTGCGGCTCAACGGCATCGGCCCGGATGAGGTGCGCGAGTGCGGCCAATCGGGACCGGACCTCGCGCTCCTTCTGGCGGCGTACGAAAACGAACTGTCGGAGCGCGGCTTCGCCGACCACGCGGCGCGCGTCGCCATGGCGAGCGAGGCGGTGGCGCTCCACTTCCGCGAGACGGCCGTGCTCACGCTCGACGTCGTGCCTCGAACGTCTCGCGAGCGTGATCTGGTCGCCGCTATCGTCGGCGCATCGCGCGCCCACCTGGAATTGCGCACGGAAACGGGCGAGCTTGCGCCCAACACCCAGCTCACGTCCCTGCAGCGCTACCTTTTCTCCACCGACGCGGTACCGCCGCGCGAGCACGACGGCTCGATCGAGATTTTCTCGACGTCGGGCGAAGCGCTCGAGTGCGTGGAGATCGCCCGCCGCATCGGAGCATCGGGGATTCCGTTCGACGAGGCGGCAATCCTGCTGCGCTCACCGGAGCGCTATCAGCCTCTGGTAATCGAGGCGCTCCGGCGCGCGGGGATCCCAGCGCATTGCACGCGCGGATCGCGGCGTCCGGACGCGGCGGGGCGAAGCTTCCTCGCGCTGCTGCACTGCGCGGAGGAGCGACTCTCGGCATCGCGCTTCGCGGAGTATCTATCACTAGGGCAAATGCCGGACGAGGAGGAACCCGTCACGCCGGCGTTATGGGAGCGCCTGCTGGTGGACGCGGCGGTGATCGGCGGCGTGGATCGCTGGGAGGCACGACTGGCGGGATTGCGCGAGGAATTTCAGCGGCGCTATGACCGCGAGGAGGACGAAGAGGAACGCGAGCGCATGCGCTGGCGAATCGATTCGGTGGATAGCTTGCGCAAGTTCGCGCTGCCCATGATCGAGCGGTTGGCAACTCTGCCGGGGCACGCGATGTGGGGCGAGTGGATCGAAGCGCTGGGTGCGCTCGCCGGGTTCACACTGCGCGAGCCGGAGCGGATCGCCGAACTGCTGGAAGAGCTGGAACCGATGGCGGAGATCGGTCCCGTGGGCCTTGGCGAAGTGTTGCTCGTGCTCGGTCCACGCCTCAATTCGTTGAGCGCCGCGCCGGAAGAAGCGCGCTATGGCAAGGTGTGGGTCGGCGGTATCGAAGAGGCGCGCGGCCTCGCGTTCCGGGCGGTGTATGTGCCGGGCGTGAACGAAGGGCTGTTTCCACGGCCGCCCGCGGAAGATCCGCTGCTGCTCCACGCGCAGCGCGACGCGCTCGGGATTGCGCTGCGCGCGGAAGACACGGAGCTCTTGCGGATCGCGGCGTCCTGCGCGACGGAGCGGTTCGCACTCTCGTACTCACGCCTGGATCTGCTGACCGGGCGCTTGCGCGTGCCTTCGTTCTACGCGTTCGAGGCGCACCGTGCGGCGGGCGGCAGCGAGATCGACGTGCGCGACTTCGAAGCGCAGGCGCGGTCGGCCACGGGGACGCGGATCGGCTGGCCCGCGCCTGAAAATCCCGCCGACGCGATCGACGACGCGGAGTTCGACCTGTCGACGCTGGGTCCGTTGACCCCGGGCTCGGGACAATATTTGAAGGAGCTGAAAGGTTACGCGGTGGCCTCGCTGCGCGCGCGCTGGATGCGCTGGCATAAGGCGTGGAAGCCGGCCGACGGCCTGATGGTGGAGGAGATCGGAGACGAAGCGCTGAAGCCTTACACGCTCGGCGCAAGGGCGTGGTCCCCCTCGACGCTCCAGCAGTACGCACGCTGCCCTTACCGCTTCGCGCTGCGCGGGATCTTCGGTCTGCGTCCCACGGAACGGCCCACAGGCATCCAGCGGATGGACCCGGCTACGCGCGGCGAACTATTCCACCAGGCGCAGTTCGAACTGCTGCGCGAAGTGGCGGGACGCGAATTTACGCTCGACGAAACGCTGGCGGCGCTCGATGGCGTGATCGAACGCGTGGCTGCGAAGGCGGAGGCGGAGCTCGCGCCCGCGATTCCGCAGATCTGGCGCAGCGAGATTCAGGGAATTCGCGCCGACCTGCGCGGCTGGCTGCAGCAGCGCGCGCTGCGCGAAGCGGAGTGGACGCCCGCGTTTTACGAATTGAGCTTCGGCCTGAAGGACCCGGCGGGCCGCGATCCGCGCAGCCGCAAAGAGCCCGTCGAACTGGAGGGCGGCTATCGTTTGCAGGGCTCGATCGATCTGGTGGAGCGGCGCGCGCCTGGCATATTGCGAGTGGTCGATCACAAGACCGGCCGCATCCCGAAGCCGAAACCCGACGTGGTGGGTGGCGGCGAAGCCCTCCAGCCGCTGCTCTACGCGCTCGCGGCGGAGGCGATGCTCAACGAGCCTGCGCTTTGCGGCCGACTCTCGTATGCGACTATCGCGCAGAACTACGCGGTGATCGACGTGCCGGTGAACGATTGGACGCGGCGGCGCGCGCAGCAGGTGCTGGAAACGATCGACCACGCGATTCTCGACGGCGCGCTGCCGGCAGCTCCGCGGAAAGACGGCTGCAAGGGGTGCGATTATCTGCCCGTGTGCGGCCCGTATGAAGAGGAGCGGGTGAAGGAGAAGTCGCAGGTGGAGTTGAAGAAGTTAAAAGAGCTGCGGGGGTGGAAGTGAGCGCGCAAGGGGCGGCGCCGGATCTCGAGCGCAGTTGGGTGGTCGAGGCTTCGGCCGGAACGGGGAAGACCACGGCGCTGGTCAACCGCATGGTCGACGTGATCGCGGCCGGCACGCAGGTGGAGACGATCGTCGCCGTCACGTTCACGCACGCGGCAGCCGGCAATATGAAGCTGCGCGTGCGCCACGAGCTCGAACGGCGGCGCGCGGTGGAAGAGGACGCGGTGGTGCGGGCGCGGCTCGGCGATGCGGCGCGCTCGCTCGATCGTGCGTTCATCGGGACGATCCACGCGTTCTGCGCGCAGTTGCTGCGACGCCGTCCGGTGGAGGCGCGCGTCGATCCGGTCTTTCAGGAACTGGCGCAACCCGACGCGCTCCGGGTGTTCGCGCGCGTTTTCCGGCGGTGGATCGAAGGCCGCCTTACGGCCGGCAGCGCTCCCGCGATCGCACGCGCGCTGGCCCGGCTCGAATGGCGCGACGAGCCCCTCGATGAATTGCGTAAAGCCGCGTGGAACCTCACCGAGTGGCGCGATTTCGACGCGCCGTGGGAGAAACGTAATTTCGACCGCGATGCGCGCATGGAGGCGCTGCTGCACAAGGCGGAAGCCACGCTGCTCGTCGGCGGGCGCAAGGTCGAAGCGATGCGTCCCCTCGGAGAATTTGTCGAGCGCGTGCGGCGAGCGCGCGAGGCGGGTCTACTGGAGAGCGATCGTGTGGAAAGCGATCTGCTGCGGCTGCCAGTGGAGTTGCGGTGGGTGAAAGGGCGCGACGCGATCTTCGCGGCGTGGGAAGAATTGAAGGCCGGGATCGAGGAATTCCGCCAGGCGGCGGATGCGGACCTCGCGGCGCACCTGCGCGACGAGCTGTGGGAAGTGGTCGGGCTGTATCAGGACGAGAAGCGTCGCGCGGGGCAGTTGGATTTCATGGACCTGCTGTTATGTGCGCGCGATCTGCTGCGGCACGACGGGGCGCGCGCCGATCTGCAGCGCGTCTATCAGCGGATTTTCGTCGACGAGTTTCAGGACACCGATCCGTTGCAAGCAGAGATCCTGCTGCTTCTTGCTGCCGGCGACCCGGCGGAAAGCGATTGGCGCAAGGTCACGCCGGCACCCGGCAAACTGTACGTCGTCGGCGACCCGAAGCAATCCATCTATCGCTTCCGCAGGGCCGATGCGCGTCTCTTCCATCGCGTGTGCTCGGACCTGCGCACAGCGGGCGTGGCGGATCAGAAACTCACGACGAGCACACGCTCCACCACGGCGATCCAGAGCTTCGTCAACGCGGCCTTCGAGCAGAGTATCGATAATTATCTGCCGCTCGAGGGTGGTGTGCAGGCGCCGGCGGGCCAGCCCTCCCTCGTTGCGCTGCCGATGCCGGAACCGTACGGGACGCGCAATCTCTCCAACGCTAAGATCGAAGGCTGCTCGCCGGACGCCGTCGCGGATTTCATTCGCTGGTTGTGCAACGAGAGTGGCTGGCAGGTGCGCGACCAATCGACGCGCGAGTGGACGCCGGTGCGCGCGGAGCACGTGTGCATTCTCTTCCGCCGCTTCACGAATTTCGGCACGGACCTGACGCAGGAATACGTGCGCTGCCTGGAGGCGCGCGGGATCGCGCATTTGCTGGTCGGGTCCAAGAGCTTTCACCGGCGGGAGGAAGTCGGCACGCTGCGCACGGCACTACGCGCCATCGAGTGGCTGGGCGATGAGCTGAGCGTTTTCGCAGTTTTGCGCGGGAGTCTCTTTGCGGTGCTCGACGAAACTCTTCTGCGCTTCAAGAACGCCTATGGGCGCTTCAGGCCCACAATAGAACTCCCCGAAGCGATCGACGAAGAGTTCGAGCCCATCCGAGAGGCCTTCGGTATCCTGCGCGAACTCCATCGACGGAGGAATTACCGGCCGCTCGCGGACACGATTCATGAATTGCTCGAGAAGACGCGCGCGCACGCCGGCTTTGCCTTCCGCAAGAGCGGCGAGCGTGTGCTGGCCAACGTCTATCGCCTTACCGACCTGGCGCGCAGCTTCGAAGTCAGCGGCGCCGCGACCTCGTTCCGCTCCTTCGTCGAATATCTCGAAGCGGAGTATGACGGCAGCGACACCAGCGAAGCTCCGGTGCTCGAGCAGGAGGGCGGCGGCGTGCAGTTGATGACCGTCCACAAGGCGAAGGGGCTCGAGTTCCCGGTGGTGATTCTCGCGGATCTGACGGCGAAGCTCACCGGACCACAGGGCGCGGACCGCTACAGCGATCCCGATCGCCGTCTGTGCGCGCAGCGTCTGCTGTGGTGCGCGCCGTGGGAGTTGCTCGACGCGGCGGCGGAAGAGGCGAAGGCCGAGGAAGAGGAAGCGCTTCGCATCGCGTATGTCGCGGCGACACGCGCGCGCGATCTGCTGGTGGTGGCGGCGATCGGCGAAGAGGAAAGGCAGGGCGGATGGTTGACGCCTCTCCACGACGCGCTCTATCCGGCGAAGGAGAAATGGCGCATGCCGCAGGAGGCGCCGGGTTGTCCGAAGTTTGGGTGGACCACAGTGTTGAACCGTCCGCCGGACTATCCCGAAGAGGTTTCGGTACAGCCCGGCCTTCACCGACCGAAAGCGGGGACGCACAGCGTCGTGTGGTTCGATCCGATGGTGTTGAAGCAGTCCGCGACTACCAGTGAAGGCGTGGAGAACGAGCAGGTGCTGAAGGGCTCTCCTGCGCAGGCCGCCGAGGGTTTGCGCGCCTACCAGGCGTGGCGCGAACGCCGCGACTCGCGCATCGCCGAGGGCGGCACGCCGCGCTTCCGCACGAAACTCGCGGAGCGCGCTGGCCGCACCCCGGAGGCCGAGAGCATCGTGGTGACGACCATGACGCTCCCCGTGCCGGCCGGTCGGCCCGGCGGGCGGAAGTTCGGCCGCGTCGTGCACGACATTCTCCAGCGCGTCGAGCACGTGGACGAGATCGGCTCGCTCGCCGCGGTGTGGGGCCGGCGTCACGGCGCAAGTGAAATCGAGCGCGATGCCGCAGCCGAAGCGGCCCGCGCCGCGATCGCCGCGATCGTCGTGCCTGCCGACGCGACACGCCATCGCGAACTCCCCGTCATGGTCCGCCTGGAAGACGGCACGCTGATCGACGGCCGCATCGATTGCGCGTGGACGGATGGCGAGAGCTGGACCGTGATCGATTACAAAACCGACCGCCGCGAAAAGCGCAGCGTCGCGCAGGTGCAACTCTACGGCCTCGCCCTCCAGCGCGCGACGGGCCTCCCGGTGCGCGGCAT
>JAOAPT010000198.1 GCA_025463045.1 Candidatus Solibacter sp. | reverse complement strand
AACTCCGGCTTTGTCGCCAATGCGCCGTTCCTGCGCCACTTCCTCTCCAACGATTACTCCTTCTACGTACAGGACAAGTGGAAACTGTTCCCGCGCTTCACCCTCACGCTCGGTCTGCGGTACCAGTTGCCGGGTGTGGTCGATGAACGCGATTCCCTCGAACTCGCCCCCATTGTCAATGGCGGCGCGGTCCAGACGCTCCTCTCCAACGCCACATTGGATTTCGTCGGTAACTCCGTCGGCCGCCCCTGGTACAACCGCGAGACCAAGGATTTCGCCCCCAACATCGGCTTCGCCTGGGATGTCTTCGGTAACGGCAAGACCGCTATACGCGGCGGTTACTCCATGAGCTACGTCAACGACCAGTCGATTCTCGCTCCCGAAAGCCTCCTTGAGCTGAATTCCGGTCTGCAGGGCTTGGCCACCGATACCAACCTCGGTGTGCGCCTGGCTACCAGCGGCCTGCCGAAAATCGCCCTGCCCACTTATCACATTCCGCTGACTGTCGCTGATAACTACGAGAACAATCCCTTCAACACCGTCGGCATGATCGACCCGAACCTGCGCCACCCCCGCGTCCAGCAGTACTCCTTCGGCATTCAGCACGAGGTGGAAGGCACGGTCTTCGAAGCGCGCTACGTCGGCAATCACGTCGTGGGCGCCTACCGCGCCTTCGACTTCAACCAGGTGGTCATCAACCAGAACGGCTTCCTGCAGGACTTCCTTCGCGCCCAGAAGAACGGCTTTCTCGCCCAGGCCGTCGGCAACGGCTTCAACCCTGCCTACAATGCGAATATCGCCGGCAGCCAGCAGCTGACCCTCTTCCCCAAGCTGGTCAAAGGAGCGCTCACCGACGGTAACGCGCTCTTCTACCTCCAGACCGGTGAAGTCGGCGAGTTAGCCACTTACTATCAAACGGCCGGTTACAACCCCTCCAACGCAGTCCCGTTCTTCCAGAACCCTAACGCCCTCGGTACCGACCTGATTACTAACTACTCCAGTTCCAGTTACAATGGCCTTCAGGTTGAAGTCCGCCACCGCACCGCGCGCGGTATCTTCTTCGAAGCCAATTACACCTGGAGCAAGGTGCTCAGCGACGCCGATGGCGATAGCCAGAACCGCATACAGCACTTCCTCGACATCAACAATCCCAAGATCGAACGCTCGCGCGCTAACTTCGATCTCACCCACATGATCAAGGCCGATGGCTATTACGAACTCCCCTTCGGCAAGGGTCACAAGCTCGCCTACGGCCCGTTGAACCGGATCATCGGCGGCTGGATCCTCGGCGGCACCATGACCTGGCAATCCGGCGCTCCCTTCTCAATTCTCTCCGGCCGCGGCACGCTCAATCGCGAATCGCGCTCGTACTACAACACCGCCGACACCAGCCTCACCGGTTCGCAGCTAAGCTCCATAGTCAAATACCAGATGACCGGCAGCGGCCCCATGATGGTCACCAGTTCCGCCATCAACTCCGACGGCACGGGAGTCAATACCGACGGCGACCCCGCCTTCAATGGCCAGGTCTTCTTCAACCCCGGCGCCGGCACTCTCGGTGTCCTCCAGAAGCGCTTCTTCGACGGCCCGTGGACCTTCAACACCGACCTCCGCCTCAAGAAGGCAATCGCGCTCACCGAGCACAAGAAGATCGAACTCGCCATGGACGCCGTCAATGCCCTCAACCACGCCACCTTCTGGAGCGGCGATCAAAACATCAACGCCACCAACTTCGGTCAGATCACGTCGATGTTCTACCAGCCGCGCGTGGTCCAGTTCGGCGTACACTATACGTTCTGATGAACCCGATCTGGGAAGCCCTCGCCGCCGCCAAGGTCTATGACCTCGCGCAGTCCTATTTCACGGGGATGCCTCACTATCCGACGCATCCCCCGTTCTTATTCGGTTTGACCAAGCGCCACGGCGACATGGTTGGCCCCGCCGGCCACAGCTCCGCCGCCGATGCCATCGCGATGGGCAGTCACGTCGGTACCCACATCGACGCCCTCTGCCACTTCAGTTGCGGCGGCAAACTCCACGGAGGCATCGAGGCCGAGGAGGTCCAATCCTACGGCGGCGGACTCGAGAAGTTCTCGATCGATACGATCCCTCCGATCCTCCGGCGCGGCGTCCTGATCGATGTCGCAGGTGACACTCCGCTCCCCGCCGATTTCGAAATCCTCCCATCGCATCTGGAAGGCGCCGACGTCCGCCCCGGCGACGTCGTCCTCCTCCGCACCGGCTGGGCAGCTTACTACGAGGACGCGCGCCGCTTCGTCAACGATACGCGCTGCCCCGGTCCCGGCCTCGATGCCGCCCGCTGGCTCTCCGCCCGCAAAATCTTCGCCGCCGGCAGCGACACCGTCCCGTTCGAACGCTCTCCCGATCCCAAGATGCCTGTCCACGTCCACTTACTCGTCGAGAGCGGCATCCACATCATCGAGTGCCTGAACTTAGAAGAGTTATCCCGCGACAAAGTAAAAGAATTCTTCTTCATCGCCGCCCCAATGAAAATCCGCGGCGCGACAGGCGCCCCAATCCGCCCCTTGGCCTTAGTCTAAGAAAAATACCAGCCGCCGATGAACGCCGATAAACGCCGATAAAAACGAAATCTAGATTCTTGCCTTTATCGGCGTCCATCGGCGGCTAAAGACTTTCTTACAAGTTACAAATACGTCGGCATCACCTGCATCTCCGGCACCACCACTCGTGCCGGCAACTTCGCCACTCCCAGAATTACCTCTGCCACATCCGAGGCCTGCAGCGCCTTAGCCAGCATCTCCGCTGGAGGCTTCACCGGGCGATTCTCCAAGATCTCCGTGTCAACTAGTCCCGGACACACCACGCACGTGCGAATCCCGTTTTCTTTCTCCTCCACCCGCACCGCGTGCGCCATCCCGATCACGCCCCGCTTCGCCGCCTGGTACGCCGCGCCCGACACATCCGGCACGATTCCCGAGATCGATGCCACGTAAATCAGATGCCCCGCCTTACGCTCGCGCATCGAAGGCAGCACAGCCTGCGTCGCATAATACGCGCCGCTCAAGTTCACCGAGATCATCATGTCCCATGTCGCCGGAGTCAGCCGCGTCAGCACGCGATCCTTCACGTTCGTCCCCGTGTTGTAAACCAGAATGTCGATCTCTCCGAGCTTCGCCTGGGTCTCTTTCACGACGCGCTCCATGTCGCCAACCTTCGACGCGTCCGCGACCGCGATCTCAATCTGGAATCCTTCCGCGGCCATCTCCTGCTGCAGCCCGCGCAATCGGTCCTCCCGCCGCGCCGCCGCCACTACGCGCGCGCCTTCCCGGGCGAACAATTTCGCCGTCTCGCGCCCGATTCCGCTCGATGCGCCTACTACGACCACCACCTGATTCGTCAGTTTCTCGGCCATGCCTGAAATTGTAGCTTGCCAGTTATCATAAGGGTATGAAGATTCTCTGGTGCGCTGCCCTCGCCGCCACCGCTCTGTCCGCACAGTCCTTCTCCGGCGGACCCGCGCTCGACCAGGTGATCAACCTCGCGATCGAGCAGGGCAGAATGCCCGGCGCCGTCGTCCTCGTCGGACACGATGGCAAGGTCGTCTACCGCAAGGCCTACGGCAAGCGCGCTCTCGTTCCGCAGCCCGAGACGATGACCGTCGACACCGTGTTCGACTGCGCGTCGCTCACCAAAGTCATCGCCACCACTGCGTCCCTCATGAAGCTCTTCGAGGAAGGCAAGTTCCGCCTTAGCGATAAGGTCACCGACTACATCCCCGAATTTCAAGGCGGCAAAAGCGACATCACCTTGCGCCAGCTCTTCACCCATTTCTCCGGCCTGCAGCCCGACGTCCCGCTCAAGGATCCGTGGACCGGCTACGACACCGGCATCAAGCTCGCCAACACCTTCAAGCCGGGCGGCCCTCCCGGCGTGCGCTACGTCTATAGCGATATCAATTTCATCCTCCTCGGCGAACTCGTCCACCGCCTCAGCGGCAAGATGCTCAACGAGTACGCGCGCGAAAATATCTTCCTTCCGCTCGGCATGAAAGAGAGCCAGTTCCTGCCGCCCGCCTCGCTCCTCCCGCGGATCGCGCCCACCGAGCGCTGGCCCGTCAAGACCGGACCGCCCCTTCGCGGCGTCGTCCACGACCCCACCGCGCGCAACATGGGCGGCGTCGCCGGACACGCTGGACTCTTCTCCACCGCCGACGATCTTTCGCGCTTCGCCCAGATGATGCTCAACGGCGGCGAGCTCGATGGCTTCCGCCTGTTCGGTCCCCTCACTGTCGCCAAGTTCATCGAGCCGCAGACTCCGCCCGATCAGGCCGTCCTGCGCGGCCTCGGGTGGGACGTTGATTCGCCCCACTCCGGCAATCGCGGTGAGCTCTTCCCCATCGGCTCCTTCGGACACACCGGGTTTACCGGCACGTCCATCTGGGTCGACCCGGTCAGCAAGACCTACGTCATCCTGCTTGCCAACAGCGTGCATCCCGACCTGCGTCCCGCGATCACGTCGATCCGCGGCAAGGTCGCGACCGTCGTCGCCGCCAACGTCGGCATCAGGTCTCAGCATGTCGCACTCACCGGCTACAACGACACCCTCACCGGCCCCGGCGCCCGCCGCCAGGTCGGACGCACCGGCACCGCGCTCACCGGACTCGAAGTGCTCACTGCGCAAAAGTTCGCGCCGCTCGCCGGCAAGCGCATCGGCATCATCACCAATCACAGCGGCGTGGATAGCAAGGGCCGCCGCAATATCGATTTGATGAAGGCCGCCGGCATCGAGGTCGCTGCCATCTTTTCGCCCGAGCACGGCTTCCTCGGCAGGGAGGACCGCCCCGGCATTCAGGATTCGGTCGACGCCACGACTGACATTAGAGTCTTCAGCCTGTACGGCACGACCAATCGTCCGACCACCGCGATGCTCACCGGAATCGACGCGCTGGTGTACGACATCCAGGACGTCGGCGTTCGCTTTTATACCTTCGAAACCACGATGGCCTACGCCCTCGAAGCCGCGGCCAAGGCGGGCATTCCGTATTATGTGCTCGACCGGCCCAACCCCGTCACCGGCGTCCATCTCGAAGGTCCGCTGATGGACGAGACGAACAAGAGTTTCGTCGGCTACATGCCCGGCGAACCCGTGCGCCATGGCATGACGATAGGCGAGCTCGCCAAGATGTTCAACACCGAAAACAAGATCGGCGCCAACCTCACCGTCGTCCCGATGCAGGGTTGGGATCGCGGCGACTGGTTCGATTCCACCAACCTTTCGTGGATCAATCCCTCGCCCAACATGCGCAGCCTCAACGCCGCGACGCTATATCCCGGCCTCTGCCTGATGGAGTTCCCGAAGAATTTCTCCGTCGGACGCGGTACCGACGCCCCCTTCGAACAGGTCGGCGCCGATTTCATCGGAGGCCGCGAACTCGCCGCTTATTTGAATACGCGCCAGATCCCCGGCGTGCGCATCTACCCGACGTCCTTCACGCCCACCGAGTCGATCTTCAAGGGCAAGCGCATTGAGGGCGTTCGCTTCCAGATCGTCAATCGTGACGCGCTCGACGCGACGCGGGTTGGACTTGAACTCGCCGTCGCTATCCAGAAGCTATATCCCGGCAAGATCGATTTCACTCTCGGCAAGCGCCTGATCGGCAGCAACGACGTGATCGCGCGCATTCAGGCCGGCGAAGATCCGCGCACTATCCAGCAGTCCTACGAGGACGCACTCGATGCCTTCGCCCAAATTCGCTCGCGCTACTTGCTCTACTAAGTCCGCTTACCGCTTCGTGTCCACCGGCAGTTTATCAGAGCCGTGACCGTGAGGGAGCGGTGGTCACTCTCGGGCGACCACCGCACCCTCACGGTCGCGGCTAGGATTACAATGGAGATCTACCCCTTGCCCTCATCCGCCGACGGGCCGTAAATCGCAGGCACCTTCTCGCCGTTCAACCGCAGATACACAGTAAGTTGTCCGCGATGATGCGCCATGTGATTCAGTACGCCATCGCGTATGCCCTCATAGCGGGACTGCTCCATCATTAACTTTCCCGCCGACAGCAACCGCCACTTCGTGTTCAGCAGCCGGTCGTCCGTGGTCTTCTGCAGGGCTTCCCGTCCCTTCTTCAAGCTGGCTTCGAACTGGTCCAGCAACTCGCGCCGCGTCTTCCACTCGGGCGGCTTGAACTTAGGACCTCCGGGAGGATTGATGTCCACCTCGTCCATATTCACCACCATATCGACCCATCCGATAATCGTGGCAACCAGCGTCGCCAGGTAACCGAGGGGCATCGACTTCTCATGCGGCTTCCAGTCGTTCTTTCCTTCGGGCACCCGCTCCAAGGTCTTACGAATCCCGATCGCTTCGCGGTCCAGTTCGGCCAGCAACAATTCGGTAAGCTTCATGCCGGATTACTCCAGCAGGTGAAAGCCCAGCGAGAGATTGCGTACGCCCACTATTTCGGCTTGACCGCATTCGGCAAGGCCAGGCGGTTCGCGTGTGTGACGTAGCTGATCTGCAAATCAAACCCGTTGGGCGTCGTAGTGTGATAACTCTTGAATGCCGCGACGTGAATATCATCCTTAGTGGACGTGTCGATTCGCGCCCGGAGCCCTCGTTTCTCCAACTCGGCTTTCACTCCGTCCGTATCCCACGGCGAGATGCCGAACGAAACATGGTCGACGCGCGGACGCGTTGATGGGACTTTCCCAAAGTTGGGGTCGTTCGGGTTGCCGCCGCGAATAATCATGTCGCCCACTTCGCCGATCAGCAACTCATGTTGACTTCCTTCGTCGTAAGTAGGATTCCAGCCCAATAGGTTCGTGTAGAACGAAGCGGTCTCTTTGTAATTGACCGCGTTGTATGAGAAGTGATCCAGCCAGACCGACTTCCATCCCGTCGATTCGAAGAGCGCCGGCGCATGTGACTTCGCAGTCGCACGTGGCTTACGCGACTTCGCGACCCCCTCACCATTGCTGATTTGCAAATCAAATCCGTCCGGATCTTTGACGTGAAAGCTCTCGAAGCCTGTGCCGTCGTTCTCGGCCACCGCGGTCAGGCCGCGCTTCTGCAGATCCGCCTGAATCTTCGCGGCGTTCCATGGCTCGATGACGAAGCAGTAGTTCACCACGCGCGCCGGCTGCTGTTCCGGCGCCTTGCGAAACACAGCGGAGCCCCAGTCGCCGATGTCGAGTACCGCTTGCTGGCCGTCATCGCTGCGCAGCGTCCAACCCATCAACGCGATGTAGAACGCCGCCTCCTTCCGATAATCCGCCATCTCCCAGGTGATGTGGTCGAGCGCGACGGTCTTCCACCCGGTGGGCGCGAAAGGCGGTCGAATCGCAGCCGTTGCCGCTTCCGCGGTCAACGGACATCCTGGCGTTCCATAGCCGTCGCGGCACCGTCCCTGACCGATCGCGAACCCGGCGGATAGCGCGACGGCACACGCGAGCGCCAAACATCCGGGTATTTGGCGGCGCGTAAAGGAATGGTTCATGTTCGGTCGGTCCTCGCGATGGAGGCCATGGTATCAGAAAAGCATCCTTCCATGGCCGAAGCCATGGAAGGATTGGCTTTCCCGGTCGACCGGTTCTACTGGGCGGCGGCGAGAACAGTGACCACCCCTCGACGGGATGCGGTCCCGGTAATTACTACCGAAGCCCCCGGTCCCACCCAGGCCGAGGGCAGAATCAGGTTGTCGATACTCACCAGGTAAATCTCGGTGAAACCCTCCAGGAAGTAGAAGTCGAAGGTGATGGGTCGGCTTGTCGCGACCAGCGTGATAGTCCCCCCGGAACAATCGGGGAAGACCTGATATTTGATCGAGTTAGTCTCCGTCTCTTGTCGAACAACGATACCATTGTTATTGGATGTGGTGGTAGCCGACAAAAGGCCTTGCGTAACTGCGGGAATCCGGGGATCTACGCCCACTGTCGCGGTGAAGATGCCCGCGGCGCCGAAATTCAGTCCGGTAAGTTTGAAGGCCCAACTGCCAGCCAGGGCTTGCAGGGGATTGGTGACACCTGCTGGACATTGTGCATGCGCTTGTTTACCAACAAGTACGCTCATTAGTAGACAAAGCGCTAACATTGACATACAACGTTTCATGTTTTTCATCTCCTATCTCGTCCGTTAACTTTGGCCTTGGTCTCAATGACCGCGAGTAGTCTATAACGATTCGATCTTCCAGCCAACAATATTTCCGGTGAGATAGGGCGCTTAAAGAGGTGTTAGTGGATGTAGGCTAACAAGTCGCGGTGTTCCGGCCTTCGTTCGTTGTGTGAAGCCGGGAATCGTTTTCGCTTCGCGCCGAACTACTATGCGGCGCGTTTCTTCGAGCGTGTGCGCTTCCACCACATCGCGATGCCCGTGATCACCTGCATCACCGCCATCAGGCTGGCCAGCGACATCAGGGTCTTGCTCGGGATGCCGAAGATGTCGCCGGTGTGGATCGCGCGATTGACGATTACCATCCTGGTGCCGCCGGGTGCCGTGCGCGAGCCCTCGGCGTAGAGCACTTTGCCGGTGTATTGATCGAGCGTCACACGGCTGCGTCCGCCGGGCGTGAGATCTTCGGGAAAGCGCGAGCGGATCTGGTAGGCGGCCTTCGGCCCGGGAATGTTGATCTGGAAGGGAAAGGCTCCAGGGAGAGCGGAGGCTGCGATCGCCATCGCTTCGTCGGGCCCGATCGGCTTGACGCCCGGCGGCGGAAGCGGCGTGGGCGGCGCTTTCGATACCTCGCTGCCGGTCATCCGATAAAACATCGGGACCGTCGTTTCTTCGAAGCCGATCATCATTCCGGTGAAGGTCAAGAGCAGCAGAAACCCCAGTGAGAAGATGCCGACTGCATTGTGCAGGTCGAACCAGAAACGCCGGCCGCCGGTGCCGCGCGTAATCGAAACGCGCTTCACGGGCCACCACAGATAAATGCCCGAGAGCAGCAGAACCGTCATCGCCACTCCGGTCCACTTGACGATCGTCTTGCCCGTGTCCGCCTTGTTGGTGATATTCAAGCGCAGGTGCAACTGGTGAACATAGCCGAGAAAATCGCGGCCGCCGGGCCGCACTCCGAGGATCTCGGCCGTGTACGGATTGACCGCCACGATGCCCAGCCGAGTAATCACGTTCGCCGAAATATCGGGCGAGCTGGAGAGCTGGTATCCAGCGATGCGTTCGTCGGGCCAAGCCTTCCGCACCGCCGCGCCGAGCTCCGCGAGCGGCAGTCGGTGCGCCTGCGGAGTTACGTAGGAGAGCTTCGCGTGCAGCAGATGATCGAGCTCCGGTTCGAACGCCATGATCGCGCCTGTGAGCCCCAGAATGATCACGAAGATTCCCGCGGTCAGCGCAAGGTACAGGTGAATGTTGAACAGCAATCGGCGCAAGCGATCACTCCCTATCGGCCTGGGCGATAAATTCCCCCACCCAGCGATCGCATCATCTTACCCCAAAGGGCCTGGCTCAATTCGTCGGCGTCGGTGGGATCGACCGGCGTCGCCTCCAGGTGCAGGCCGGCCATCTCGTCGGTCGTGCCGGGTCCCACGGTGACTCGTGCCGGAGGGTGATTCGGATTGCGGGGATTGGCCGCCGAGTTGTCATACACGAACTCTATTTCAATGCGCGTATCTTCCGGCAGCCGCACCGGTGTAAGGTAGCGGTACTGCTGCTGCCAGTCGAAATTCCAATTCGGAATCGTGAGCAGCGTGCGGCGCGTGCCGTCGGGCAGGATCGCCCAGGCGTTCATCGATTTGCAGATGTAGTGGGCATGCGGAATCACGCCGAGGATGTCGACGGCTACCGGCACGGTGAAGTGGTCGGTGACTTTGTAGGCGCGGTCGCCGGGCGGGATGTCGATGTGCGATGAGCCGAGCGCGACATCCATCAAGCGGCGCTTCGGAGCGTCAGATGTGAAGTACAGTGCCAAACGCGTACGGTCGGTTTCGGGCTTGCCGATGGGGTGATAGTGGATCTGCAGGACGAGGTCGGCCTGCCCGTGCAGAAGGTCGGGAATGCCCTCGGGCTTTTGCGCCGGCGCGGCGCCCGGAGTCCAGCCGCCGAGACCGCGCGCTGGTAGAAATCCCGGTGTGCCGAAGCAGGGATAGCCCGCGCCCTGATCGCGTTTGCGCGCCGTGCGCGAAGTGTCCTGAAAGAGGATGACGTGATGCACCACCTTGGCATTACCGGGCCGTATATCGAGCGCGCGCACCCAGTGATTCTCCTTTGCCGGGGCAGGGATGACGAAGCACTGGTAGAGATCGGGACCGTCGGCCGGGACTTCGAAGGGCTTCGGCATTTCCGTCTCCAGGTCGGGTTTGCCGAGTCCCCATGCGTCCGAAAACACTGGCGGCGGAGGTGTCGCGCGCCCATCGCCTTCGGGCGCTCCGCGGGCGGCCCAGGCGGCGAGCGTGGCAATTTCGGAGTCGGTCAATCTCAGTTCGTGCTGGAACCGCGGCGCGGAGGGCAGCCACGGCGGCATGTAGCGTTTCGTGGTGACGGTGGCGATCAGTCCGGCGCGTTTATGCGCATCGTCGTAGGAGAGTAGTGCGAAGGGAGCTACGCCGCCGGCGTGATGACAGGACGCACAGCGATGATACAGCACCGGGGCTACGTCGTATGAAAAAGTGGGAACGGGAGCGGCGAAAAAGAGGGCGGCAAAGATTCCCGCGAAGGGCATAGTCTCATTGTCTCCGATGAGAGCGTGCCCCTCGCGATTAGGATGCGACGCGTGAGTGTCACGTGGGCTTGCGCTTGTTGGACTGTTCTTCCTGCGGCTTCCTGAGAGCGTCGCTTAAACTCTTGTTGGCGTCTTCGAGACATTCCTGAATGTCGGACAAGTTCTGAATCTTCTCGGGGTCCACTCTGCTCAGTGCATAGGTGACGGACTGAAGTTTGAGCTTACTATCGTGAATCTGTTCTCGTTCGACTTTGGTGAGCGCCATGGAATCTCCTCGTAGATTTAGCAGTGATGTTGATCGATATGCATCAAGAGAGCGTATTTTGCATCATCCTTCTTTTCATTTGCCATATGGATCAGCAAATCAAATCGGGAAAAGTCAGGATCTCCTTCGATGACCGCCCTCGCCTGCTCGGTCTGAAGTGTCCCCAACTCGCGGATCGCCTGAAGGAACGCTTGCGTGCAGCGAACGCGTTCGCTACAGACTTTTCCCTGCGTCTGGTGGTCCGTTTCGTTCATGATTAGGAGCCCCCCGGCCCCTGGGTTCGTGTTGTCCACGACGGTTTTCCAGCAGACAGTTTGCCAATGTGCGTAAGCCAACAATCAACCAATCAGGGGGAGTTCGATCCATACTATCAAGCCGGGCGCGACATTTTCAGCCCACAGCCTGCCATGGTGTAAACCGATGGCGCGGGAAGCGATCGCGAGACCCAAGCCGACGCCTCCGGTGGCGGTATCCCGCGAATCGTCGACGCGGAAAAAGGGCTGAAAAATCTTGGGCAGAACATCCTCGGGAACGCCGGGACCGAAGTCGCGCACCGCGATGCGGGCGGTGTCTTGCGAGGCCGCCAACTTGACTTCGATGCTGCTGCCGGCCGGATTGTAGCGGATCGAATTGCGCAACACGTTCTCGATCGCGCGCCGCAAAACCTCGCGATCGCCGCGCAGGGTGAGCTGCGGTTCGGCGTCGAGCGCGATATGCGAACCGCGGGCCTCGGCCTCCACTCGGCAATCGCTGACGATTTCAGAGAGCAGGCCGTCAAGCCGCAGGTCCTCGGTATTGCGGGCCTCGGGATCGCCTTCCACGCGCGTCACTTGAATCAGGCCGCCTACCAGATCGGTGAGGCGCGCAATTTCTTTATTGAGGCGCGCAATTGCTGCATCCCTGTTGTCCGCGGTGCGGGCAAGTTCGGCAGCGAAACTGAGGCGTGCGAGCGGCGACCGCAGCTCGTGTGAAATATCCTGCAGCAGCCGGCGCTCGGCTGTCAGCAGGGTGGCGATTCGTTCTGCCATGCGGTCGAACGCGCGGCCCACCTCGCCGATTTCATCCTTGCGGGCGGAGTTTACGCGCACCGAAAGATCGCCCGCACCGAAGCGGTCCACCACGCGCGCGAGGCCGCGTAGGGGAGACGCAATATTTGTCGCCAGGATCCAGCAGAGCAGCGCAATCGCGAGCAGGATGAGAAGGTAGTACGGCAGGTACTGGCTAAAGTCGACAGGACTATCGAAGACGACGATGAAGCGATAGCGTCCGTCGGTCGAAGGGTAGTAAATCACCTGGCGGCTCTCGTACCGCTTCGGCGGGCCGGTATCGCGGCGGGCCGAGGCGAGCAGCTTGGAACGGTCCTCGCCGGTGACGAGGTCGACGCCCTTCGCGTCGGTCAGGTAGTGCTGGCCGGGCAGGTGATGGTTGATGCGGTCGAGCTGCCGGCTCAACGCGGTCTTCCCGTGGATCTCGTATGCGCCGACGGATTCCTCGAGCAGCAGCGCATTGAGGCGCGGCACGAAACTGCCGTGATCCACATTGCGCATCGAAACGTAGATCGAGACTCCGATGAAGGCGATAAGGGAGAGCACCAGCGTGCCGAAGCACCAAAGGAGAATTTTGGCGTAGACCTTCATCGTGCGCCCACGTCGCCGGGCAAGCTAAAGCACGCCGAGCCGCCAATCCGAGCCGCGACCGTGAGGGAGCGGTGGTCACGTGACCACCGCTCCGTAACCGTCGCGGCTCCGATTGGAGTGTGTTTCGAGACCACAACCAGGGATGAAAATGCATGATCGCTTTTAGGCCCGTCATTTTCAATCGAGCGCCGAGCGTCTTTCAAGGGCCGACGGCACGATGCGGTGCAGTGCGTCATCGTTCGCCCGCCGAGAATTGATAGCCGACACCGCGGATAGTGCGGATCAGGGAGCGTTCGTCGCGCTCGAGTTTCTTACGCAGGTGGCTGATGTGGACATCGAGCGAGCGCTCGTAGGGAGTGGCGCGGCGCTGGTAAAGAGCGGTAGTGAGTTCGTCGCGGGTGACAGTTCGGCCTGCGGCGCGCACCAGGATTTCGAGAATGTCGAATTCGATCGAGGTGATCTCGATGGACTCGTCGTTGCTAAACACTTGGCGTGTCGCGGGGTCGATGCGAATGCCGGCAGCAGCGAACGCCTGCGCGGGCGCGGCTTCGGTCTGGCCGCTGCGTCGCAGAACGGCGCGGATGCGCGCGAGCAGTTCTTCGGGGCCGAAGGGCTTCGGCAGATAATCGTCGGCGCCCGCGTTGAGTCCAGAGATGCGGTCGCTCTGGCTGATGCGAGCGGTCAGCATGATGACGGGCGTGGTGCTGCGCTTGCGAAGCTGGCGCAATAATTCAAACCCGTCGAGCACGGGGAGCATCACATCCAGAATGATGAGATCGTAGGCGCCTTCGAGAGCGCGCGCCAGGCCGGTGCGGCCATCGTGCGCGGCTTCCACCTGAAAGCCGTGCTGGGCGAAGTAATCGGTCATTAACGATGTGAGCTCGGTGTCGTCCTCTACTAAGAGGATGGAGCGGCGCGCGATGCTGGTGTCGGCTAAGGTCACTTCTGCTTCTAGTTGTAACGCAATTGGCCGCATGAAACGCGGC